>JANMMH010000277.1:0-7874 GCA_031373055.1 Rubrivivax sp.
TATGTGTCTAACGATCAAGTCGAGGCGGCTTGGTTGATCGTCTACCGCGACCCCACGCAGCACTGGGATCTCTACCAACTCGGCGAAGAGCTCACCGACCTTGAAGACGCCTTCCGGCTCTGGCGCTTTCGTCACGTCACCACGGTGGAACGCATCATCGGCTTCAAGCGCGGCACGGGTGGCACCAGCGGTGTGGGCTACCTGCGCAAGATGCTTGACGTGGTGCTCTTCCCCGAAATCTGGAAGCTCCGTACGGACCTCTGAATGAGCGCCGCACCTCACGCCGTGCTGCCCCGGATCATCGTCATCGGCTGCGGCTTCGGTGGCCTTGAAGCGGTGCGCGCCTTGGCGCGTGCGCCGGTGGACGTGACCCTGCTCGACCGCACCAACCACCACCTCTTCCAGCCGCTGCTCTACCAGGTGGCCACGGCCGGGCTGGCGGCGCCGGCGATCTCAGCGCCCATACGCCATGTGTTGCGCCGCGAGATGCGTGGTGGGCGCCTCACGATCTTGCAGGCCGAGGTGGTGGACATCGACGTCCTTGCCCGCGCTGTCGTGCTGGACGACGGCGCGCGGTTGCCGTTTGACCACCTCATCGTCGCCGCCGGCGCCGTCAACCACTGGTTCGGCCACGACGACTGGGCCGCGCACGCGCCGGGATTGAAGACGCTGACGGACGCCTTCGCGATCCGCGCACGTGTGGTCCAGGCCTTCGAGCGCGCCGAGCGTGCTAACGACGAAGTGACGCGCCAAGCCTGGATGAACTTTGTCGTCATCGGCGGCGGGCCCACCGGGGTGGAACTGGCCGGCACCTTGATTGAAATCGCCCACCACACGCTGCCTGACGAGTTCCGGCACATCGATTCAAGGCGCGCGCATGTCGTGCTGCTGGAAGGTGCCGAGCAGGTGTTGAGCGCCTTCGCGCCGACACTGCAAACCAGCGCGCGCCGCCAGCTTGAAAAGCTGGGTGTGGACGTGCGCACGGGCCAGCGCGTCACCGCCATCAGCGCCGACGGGGTGACGATGCAAAGCGCTGGCGGCGAGGTGACCTTGCTCGCGCGCACGGTGCTATGGGCGGCCGGTGTGGCGGCCTCGCCGCTGGCCAAGACGCTGGCTGAGGCCACGGGCCTCGCGACCGACCGCGCTGGGCGCCTACCCGTGTTGCCCGACCTCAGCCTGGCTGGCCATCCACACATCAACGTCATTGGCGACATGGCGTCGGCCACCAGCGCGGGCAAGCCCGTGCCAGGTGTCAGCCCAGCGGCCAAACAGATGGGGCGCTGCGTAGCAGCCAATATCGTCGCGCGCATCGAAGGCCGCGCCACCAAGGCTTTTCACTACGCCGACTACGGCAACCTGGCCACCATCGGCCGCAGCTCGGCGATCGTGCAGCTGGAAGTGCCGGGCCTGGGCCTACTGCGCTTGTCGGGGCTCGCCGCCTGGGTCTTCTGGCTCTTTGCGCACCTGTACTTCCTGATCGGCTTTCGCAACCGCTTCTTCGTGATGATCGAATGGGCGTGGAGCTACCTCAGCTTTGCACGCAGTGCACGGGTGGTGGCGCAGCCGCAGAAGGCAGCATCGCAGCGCGACTGACGCGACCCGCGCTCCCCTGAAGCCCCTGCCTAGAATCGCCGCTTGCACCCCGAGACCACCACCATGGACACACGCACTTCTTCCGCCCGTCTGCGTATCGAACAGCTGCGTGACACGCTCGCACCGCTGGGCATTCATGCGGTGCTGGTGCCGTCGAGCGACCCGCACCTCAGCGAATACCTGCCTGGCCACTGGCAGGGCCGCGAGTGGCTCTCGGGCTTTACCGGCTCGATGGCCACGCTGGTGGTGACGCGCGACACCGCCGCGCTGTTTGCCGACAGCCGCTACTGGACGCAGGCGCAGGCGCAGCTCGCGGGCAGCAGCATCGAGCTCGTGAAGATCGCCACGGGCAATTCAAGCGCGCACGTCGAATGGCTCGCCGCGAACCTGCCCGCAGGTTCGGTGGTGGCCTGCGACGGCCAGGTGTTGGGCTTGGGCGCAGCGCAGCAGCTTCGCGCTGCCCTTGAGAAAGCCGGCAGCCGCCTGCGCACGGATCTGGACGTCATCAACGCGATCTGGAGCGACCGCCCCGCCCTGCCCTCGCAGCCGGTGTACGAACACGCCGTGCCGCATGCCTCGCGCACCCGCGCGGCCAAGCTTGCTGCCGTACGCGCGGCCATGCTCGACAAGGGTGCCAGCGCGCACCTGATCTCGACCGTGGACGACGTTGCCTGGATCACCAACCTGCGCGGCAGCGACGTGACCTACAACCCCGTGTTCCTGGCGCATTTGCTCATCACGGCCAGCCAGGCCACGCTCTTTGTCGGCGCGGGCAAGGTCGACGCTGCATTGGCCGCGCGGCTAGCCGCCGACGGCGTGCAGCTGGCCCCCTACGCCGACGCAGTGCGCGCACTTGGCGCGTTAGAAGCCACGCAGGTGCTGCTGATCGACCCGCGCCGCGTGACGCTCGGTCTGCGCGAGGCGGTTGCGTCTGGTGTGGTGGTCCTGGAAGGCGTCAACCCCAGCACCATGATGAAGAGCCGCAAGAGCGCGGAAGACGCCGCCTTCATCCGCGAAGCGTTGAACGAAGACGGCGCGGCGATGTGCGAGTTCTACGCCTGGTTTGAAGCGGCGCTCGGGCGCGAGCGCATCACCGAGCTCACCATCGACGAAAAACTCTCGGCCTCGCGCGCACGCCGCACCGGTTTTGTGGGCCTGAGCTTTTCCACCATCGCCGGCTTCAACGCCAACGGCGCCATGCCTCATTACCGCGCCATGCCCGACGCGCACGCGGTGATTGAAGGCGACGGCCTGCTGCTCATCGACTCGGGCGGCCAGTACCTGGGCGGCACCACCGACATCACGCGCGTGTGGCCCATCGGCACCGTGAGTGAGGCCATGAAGCGCGACTACACGCTGGTGCTCAAGGGCACGATGGCCTTGTCGCGCACGCGATTCCCGCGCGGCACGATGTCGCCCATGCTCGACGCCATCGCGCGTGCGCCGCTGTGGCAAGAGGGCATCGACTTCGGCCACGGCACCGGTCACGGTGTGGGTTACTTTCTGGCCGTGCACGAAGGCCCGCAGACCATCAGCAGGGCCGTTGCCGAGCCACACATGGCTATGGAGCCGGGCATGATCACGTCGATCGAACCGGGCGTGTACCGCGCAGGGAAGTGGGGCGTGCGCATCGAGAACCTGGTGCTCAACGTGCCCGCCAGCACACCCGAAGGCGACACCTTCGCCGAGTTCCTGGAGTTCGAGACGCTCACGATGTGCCCGATCGACACACGCTGCATCGAGCGCAGCCTTATGCGTGCCGATGAAGTGGCCTGGCTCAACGCCTACCACGCCACGGTGCGCGCGCGTCTAACGCCCAAGCTCAGCGGTGCGGCGCTGGCTTGGTTGATGACCCGCACCGAGGCCATCTGACTTGCGTGCCCCCACACACGCACTCGGCATTGACCTCGGCGGCACCAAGATCGAAGCACGGCTGCTGGACCCCGCTGGCGCCGAGGTCTGGCGCCAGCGCGTCGCCACACCGCAGCAGGATTACCGCGCCACGCTGGCGGCGCTGCAGTCCTTGGTCGACGCGGCCAAGGCCGTGGCCCCGAGCCTGAGCATCGGCATCGGCACGCCCGGCAGCCTGAGTGCCGTAGGCGTCATGAAAAACGCCAACTCGACCTGGCTCAACGGCCAGCCGCTGCAGCGCGATCTCGAAGCCTTGTTGGGGCACGAGGTGCGCATGGCCAACGATGCGAATTGCCTGGCCTTGTCAGAAGCCACCGACGGCGCGGCGGCAGGCGCCGAGGTCGTGTTCGCGGTTATCCTGGGCACCGGCTGCGGCGCCGGCATCACCGTGCGCGGCCAGGTGCTCACGGGGCCCAACCGCCTGGCGGGCGAATGGGGCCACAACCCGCTTCCCTGGGCAGCCGCCGAAGACCGCGTTCACTTTGACTGTTATTGCGGTTTGCAGGACTGCATCGAGACCTGGCTCAGCGGCACGGGTCTCGCGCGCGACCATGCGCGTGTGACCGGCCGCAAGCTCACCGCCGAGCAGATCCACACCGCCGCGGTGGCCGGCCACCCGGCTTGCCTGGCCACGCTGGCGCGCCACACGCAGCGCCTGGCGCGCGCGCTGGCCGCTGTCATCAACATGCTCGACCCCGACGTCATCGTGCTCGGTGGTGGCCTCTCGCGCATGCCGCATCTCTACACCGCGGTGCCGGCCCAGTGGTCGAAGTGGGTCTTCAGCGGCGGCGCGGCGGGCAAGACCGACGAGCCCGTGCGCACAAGGCTGCTGCCCAGTCTGCATGGTGACGCCTCGGGCGTGCGCGGGGCGGCGTGGTTGTGGCGGCAGGGAGCCGCCAGCGCTACATCTGCCTGAACACATGCAGCCAGCTGCGGCTGACGGGCAACACGTCTTTGTGTCCACGCAAGTGCACCTCGGCCGTCTCGTTAGCGCCGCGCACCACGTGCGAAACCTGGTGCAGGTTGACGATCACCGAGCGGTGGATCTGCACGAAGCGCGTGGGCTCCAACTCATCGGCGAGCTCGCGGATGGTCTTGCGGATCACGGCTTCACCACCGACCCAAACCACCAGGGTGTACTTCTCGTCTGAGCGCAGGAAGACGATCTCGTCGACAGGAATCAAGCGCACGGTGTTGCCTGATGAGGCCTTGATCCACTGCAGCCAGTTGCGCGGTGCGCCATGGGGCGTGCCCAGCGGTGTGGTGTGGCGCTGCAGGGCGTCGGCCAGCTGGTCGAGCATGGCGGGCGCGAGCCCTGACGCGTGTTCGCCGGACGACTGCGAGCTCAGCTGCGCACTCAATTGCAGCTTCAACCGTGCCACCGTGTCGGCCAGCCGCGCGGGCTCAAACGGCTTGACCAGGTAGTCAAGCGCGCCCTCTTCAAACGCCTGCACGGCGTATTGCTCGAAGGCCGTGACGAAGACGACGAGGGCGCGGCGGTCGATGGCGCGGGCGGCGTCCACACCGTTCATGCCGGGCATATGCACGTCAAGGAAGACGATGTCGGGTGCGTGCTCGTCAAAGAGCTCGACGGCCTCGCGGCCATTGCGTGCTTGCGCCACGATCTCGAGCTCGGGCCAGGCCGCAGCCAGCTGCGCGGCCAGGCGTTCGCGCAGCAGCGGTTCGTCGTCGGCGATGAGGGCGCGTGTGATGATGTCTCGTGTCACTACATTGTGCATGTTAGGCGTCAACCAGCGTCATTGGCCCGCGTCAGTGGCCATCTGCGGGCAGCCGGATCTCGGCGTGCAGGCCGTGCGGATGCACTTCGCTGAAATGCAACGAAGCCGCCGCGCCGTGCATCGCCGCCAAGCGTGCGCGCAGGTTGCTCAGCCCCGTGCCGCTCTGGCTGCGAGGGTCCATGCCCACGCCGGTGTCACGCACCCACAGGCGCAGGCCGCCGCCACTGTCAGGCGAGGCGCCGACTTCGATGACGCCACCTTGCTCGCTTGGGTCGACGCCGTGACGCACGGCGTTTTCTACAAGGGTCAGCAAGGCCAAGGCAGGCACCGAGCGTGTGAGCAGCGCGGCATCGACCTTGATCGCAACATGCAGGCGATCAGGCATGCGCATCTGCATCAGCTCCAGGTAGGCACGTACCAAGCCCATCTCGTCGGCCAGCGTGGCGGGCCCACCTTGCAGACGAGGTACGGCGGCGCGCAGGTAGGCGATCAGGCTCTTCAGGACATCGGCCGCACGCGGCGAGCCGCTCTCCACCAGGGCCTGCACATTGGCCAGCGTGTTGAAGAGGAAGTGCGGCTGCACCTGCGCTTGCAAGAGTGACAGGCGTGCGTCCAGCGCCTGGCGCTCTAACTGGCTGCGCTCCAGATCGAATTTCAATTGCAGCGCATGGGCTTCAGCCTCGCGCTGGCGCAGCTGCGCGCTCAGCGCGATGAGCATGCCCAGCACCAGCGCCGTACCGGCGATGACCACAAAGCCGGTGATGCGCGCCGGGTTGCCGACGAAGGCGGCCACGTCACCGCGCACCGAGAAGAGGTACATGAGCAAGGTGGCCGCAGGGGCCGCCAGGGCCATGGCCAGCAGCGTCAAAGCCCAGCGTGGCAGCCAACGCGGCAGGCGTGTCTCGGGCACGCGCTGCACGCCCACAAAGGCCAGCAGCAGCAGCAGCGCCACACCCACGCTGCGCAGCAAGAGCTCGACGAACGAGGTCATAAAGAACGCCGAAAACATCAGCGCCACCGTCACGGCAAAACCTAGCGTGATGCCCAGGCCGCCGCTGAAAAGCGAGCCCAGACGGCGGCGCAGACCTGCAGCGGGTGCGCTTGGTTCTTGGGTGTTGTCGCGTGGCATGGCGCTCACGATAGCGCCGGCGCGAAGCGCTTCCAAGCAACGGGCTAGCTGGTGCGACGAACGACCGTCAGGCCGGAGCGAAGCACGACGCCGTGCCGCTGCCCCCGCCGTCACGCACCCGTGCGCACCACGCGTGCCTGCAAGGCCTGACGCAACATCTCGGCACTTTCAAGCAAGTGCGCACGCGATTCCGCGTCGAGCGTGGCGGCGCGCTTGAGACGCGTGTCGATGCGCGCCAGCAGCGCAATCGTGTCCTGGCGCATGAGGCTGCGTGCGTCAGCGCGTTGGCCGGCGGCGGGGCGCAGCAGCGCATTGCTCAGCCGCACCGCGTGGTCGCGTTGCAGCTCGCGCCGGGGTGGAGTGGTCGCCACCCCGTTGCCCAGCTCGCTCCAGACATCGGCCGACAAACGCGTGTACAGCTCGGACAAGCGAAACGCTTCCGCGGCGCGGTCAACCTTGCCCGCGCTGTCGAGCACGCGCGCGGCCAGGTTGTCGCTGAGCAGGTAGGCCAGCACCGCGCGCTGCAAGTCCAGCAAGCGCTGCGGCACGGCATAGTCGGTGGCGACACCCGCCGATTCCAGCCGGTCCAGGTAGTCGGGCGCCAAGCGCCGCTGCAAGGCGGGCGTGAGCGCCAGGCCTTCGATCGAGAGCACCGTGCGCGAGATCAGCGCCAGGGCCGCGCGCTGCACGTCGGCCGTCACCGGCAGCAGTGGGTCGCGGCCCGAGCCGGGGTAGTCGCGCAGCGTGCGCACGCCACCAAAGTGGCGCACCAAGAGGCTCACCGAACGGTAAACATCACCCAGCGCATACGACAGCGAACGGCGCAGAACGGCGTAGTCGCGGTCACCGGGCAGCACGCGCGTTTCCTGGCGCTTGAAGAGGTCTTGCGCGATGGCCAGGCGCTTGGCGGCAAAGGCCAGCGGGTCGGCGCCCAAGTCCCATTGCACCGTCTCGGGGTCCAGGCCAAAGAAGCTGTCCTCGTCGGAGCCATAGGCCAGCAAAGGCTCGGCACTGCGCGAGGCGATACGCAGCAGCTCGATCTCTTCCTGCTCTTTGCTCAAGCCCCCGGGCAACTGGCGGTAGGCGTAGTCGATGGCCCAGTAGTCGTAGGGCCCGAGCGTGCCCTGAAACGCCTGACCCACCGTCTGCCCTGGGGCGGCCAAGTTCACGGGTGAATACTCCATCACCGAGCCGCTGATGCCGTTCTCTTTAGTGAAGGCTGGGTCGGCCAATTGCGCTTCGCTGTAGGCCCGCGAGGCCCGGAAATTGTGGCGCAAGCCCAGCGCGTGGCCGATCTCGTGCATCACCGTTTCTTTGATGTGCTCCAGCACAAATTGCTGCGTCAGCGCGTCGCCGCTGTCGGCCTGGCCGCGCGCGTCCAGCACGTCCAGCGCGTAGGCCACTTGCTCGCTGGCGAGCTGGCCATGCATGCAGAAATGCGCCGGAAGCGAGGCGTGGCCTTTGGCGTCGAAGCTGAAGGGCTGCGCAAAGCCAGGCGGCGT
>JANMMH010000280.1:0-4090 GCA_031373055.1 Rubrivivax sp.
TGCGTCTCGAAGAAGGCGCGGTAAAGCGCCATCGTCTCGCGCATCATCTGGCGAAACTGCGGGTCAAACTGGCCCAGCAGTTGCGCTGACATGGCGCGCAGCACACGCGGGTCGGCGTTGATCGGGCCGGGGCCCATCAAGAGGCGCGGCGCCGGGTTCAATTCATCGAAGGCGCTGGCGGGCTTGGCCAGCGGCGACAATTTCGGTAGTTGGGCGGCTTGCATCGAGGCATCGTAGCAAAGGCAGGTTCGCCGCCGTCCCATGTTTTTCGATCCCACTTCATGACGACCACCTTGCACACCCTCGCCTTCATCCAAGCCAATCTGTACCAGGACTCGGTGGCACTCATGCGCGTGGCGCAGCGTGTGCTGGCGCTGCCCGAGGTGGTCAACGCCACGCTGCAAATGGGCAACCCTGCGAACAAGGAAATCTTGCAGGAAGCGGGCCTGCTAACAGCCGACGTCAGCGGTGCCGGCCCCAGCGACATCATGGTGGTGGTGCAGGCACGCACACTGGCGGCGGCTGAGGCCGCACAGGCGCTGTGCCGCGCCCAGCTCGCGGGCCAGCCCGACGCTGCGGCCAGCACCAGCGCGGTCGAGGCCGTGCCCGCACGCAACCTGGCCATGGGTGTGCAAGCCGGCATGAACCTGGCGCAGATCTCAGTGCCCGGCATCTACGCGGCGGCCGAAGCGCTGAAGGCGCTGCAGCTGGGCTTGAACGTGTTTCTCTTCAGCGACAACGTGCCACTGGCGCAGGACGTCGCCCTGAAGCAAGAGGCCACGCGCCGCGGCCTCTTGGTGATGGGGCCGGACTGCGGCACGGCCATCATCGGTGGCGTGCCGCTCGGTTTTGCCAACGTCGTGCGGCGCGGAGCGATTGGCCTCGTCGCCGCGTCAGGCACGGGCTTGCAGGAAGTCACGACGCAGATCCACCGCATGGGCGGCGGCATCAGCCACGCCATCGGCACCGGTGGACGCGATGTGTATGCGCAGGTGGGTGGTGCCACCATGTTGCAAGGCGTCGCACTGCTGGCGCGTGACGCGGGCACCCAGGTCATCGTCATCGTCAGCAAACCGCCTGCGCCTGAGGTCACGCGCAAGGTGCTCGCTGCCGTGGCCGCTGCGGGCAAGCCGGCGGTGCTGCTCTTCCTGGGCGCGAGTCTGAAACTCACGGCGGCACAGCAGCGCAGCATCACTTTGGTGCACACGCTGGTGGACGCGGCAGCAGCGGCCGTGAAGCTGGCGCGCGTCAAGTCAGCACCGCTTGCGCGTTATGACATCCCGGCCCAACCCGCCTTCGCCCCTTCGCAGCGCTACCTGCGGGCTCTGTTTTCAGGCGGCACCTACGCGGCCGAGGCGCAGATCATCTGGGCGCAGCACGGCTTGAAGATCCGGTCCAACGTGCCGCTGGATGACGCATTCACGTTGCCCGACGCGCGCCGCAGCAGCCGCGAGCACACGGCGCTGGACCTGGGCGACGACGCGTTCACCGTCGGCCGCCCGCACCCGATGATCGACCAGGCAGCGCGCATCGAGCGCCTGCGCATCGAGACGGCCGACGCCAGCGTGCGCGTGATCGTGCTCGACGTGGTCATCGGCTGGGGCGCGCACGCCGACCCGGCCGGCGAGCTCGCGCCGGTCATCGCGCAGGTCAAGCGACAAGCGAAGAAAGCCGGCCGAGAACTGGCCGTGATCGGCTTCGTCTGCGGCACCGAAGTCGATCCGCAAGGCCTGGCCGCTCAAGAGGCCAAGCTGCAAGCTGCCGGCATGGTGCTGGCTGGCAATAGCGCCAACGCGGCGTGGTTGGCCGCGAGGTGGCTGCGATGAACGCGCCGGCGCGCAAGCGCGTGGTGGTGGCGCTGGGTGGCAACGCCGCCTATCCGCCCACCATCAAGGGCACGGCCGAAGAACAACTTGTGTTGATGCGCGGCGTGTGTGTGCACCTCGTCGAAATCATCCGCGCCGGCTGGCAGCTCGTGCTCACGCATGGCAACGGCCCGGTGGTGGGCAACATCCTCTACCGCATGGCGCGCACGGCGGGCAAGCTGCCGCCGATGCCGATGGACGTGTGCGTGGCGCATTCGCAAGGCGGTATGGGCTACATGCTGCAGCAGAGTTTCGCCAACGTGCTGGTCGACCACGGGCTGGACATGGTGGTGTCGTGTGTCATCACCGAAGTGGAGGTCGACGCCGGTGACCCCGCGTTCACCCATCCGACCAAGCCTGTCGGCAAGTTCTTCAGCGAAGCCGAAGCGAAGACGATGGCCGCGAGTACGGGCTGGCATTTCGCCGAAGACTCGGGCCGCGGCTGGCGGCGCATGGTGGCCAGCCCCAAGCCGCGCAAGATCCTTGACCTGAAAACGATCGACGCCTTGCTCGACGCCGGCGTTATACCCATCGCCTGCGGTGGCGGTGGTGTGCCGGTGGTGCATGGCACCGACGGCCACTGGAATGGCGTGGCGGCGGTGATCGACAAGGACCTGACCAGCGCGATGCTCGCGGCGCATCTGCACGCCGACGCGCTGATCATGCTCACCGGTGTCGAGCGTGTCGCCATCGACTTCAACCGGCCCAGCCAGCGTTGGCTCGACCACATGACGCTGACGCAAGCGCGCGAGCACGCCGCACAAGGCCAGTTCCCTGCCGGCAGCATGGGCCCGAAGATCGACGCCGCCATCAGCTACCTGCAAGAGTCGCCCGAGGCCAACCGCGACGGTGAGGTCATCATCACCTCGCTGGAGAAGGCATTCGAGGCGCTGATGGGGCGGGCCGGCACGCACATCACCTTGGGCGTCAGGCCGTGATGTCAGCAGCCCAGGGTTTGCAAGCCGTCGTGGGCTTCGAGGCGACGGCCTACGCCTGGCAGCAAGGCGCGATCGTGTGGGCGGGTGACGACGCGAGCACCGACCACCCGCGCAATGTCTGGCGACCCTGGCAGCCACCGCCGCTGCGTTGCGACGCACGCGCGCTGGCGGTGGGTGCGCGAACCTGCCTGGGCCACATCGAAGCGGCGAGCTGCAAAGGCCTGCTGTGCTGGCTGATGGGCCAAGCGCTGCCCTTTCCGCTCGAACACGCCAGGCCGCGCTTCGACGCCGTGCGCGATGCACTGACGCGCAACGACGCACCCGCCTTCGAAGCCGCCGCACTGCGCGTGCTAGGTCTGGGCCATGGCCTGACTCCCAGTGGTGACGACTTCATCGGCGCCATCTTCTTTGCGCTTGCCCACGCGCCGCGGCAACCCTGGTGCGCCGACATGCCTGCCATGCGTGTGCGCCTGCACGACGCTGCGCAAGTGGCCACCAACGCCATCAGCGCGGCCCTGCTCGACGACTTGATAGCCGGCACCAGCTACCGCGCGCTGCACGAGCTGCTGGCCGCGCTGCAAGACGGCGACGCCGCCACCATCCACCACGCCACCCAAGCCCTGCTGCGCGTGGGCGCATCCTCGGGCGCCGACATGCTCGCCGGCTTGTTGCTGGCTTTGACAACCTCACCATGACGCTGCACACCAACACCCTTCTGAGCCAGCCCCCGGCGGTGCTGAACATCGGCATCGACGGCTTCAACGCCAGCATCAGCGCGCATGGCGGCAGCGTCGCCAACGTCGCCTGGCGCCCGCCCGGCGATGCCGACCCGCAGCGCGCCTGGCAGCTGGCTCAACTGATGGGCGACGCGCGCATCAACTCAGCCAACGCGTTAGCCACGCAACGCATCATTGCCGCGCGGCCCATGTGGGAAGACATCGCCTTGCGCGCCGACGGCGTCTGGCCCGAGATGAAAACCACGCGCTTGCTGCTGCACGCCGGCCCACCCGTGGCCTGGCCCGACATGTGCGGCCCCATGCACGGCGCGATGATCGGCGCCGTGCTTTACGAAGGCTGGGCCAGCACGCCCGAGCAAGCGCGCGGCATGCTCGAGCGCGGCGAGATTGCCTTCGCGCAGTGCCACGACTTCAAGGCCGTGGGCCCGATGACCGGGGTCATCAGTGCGTCGATGCCTTTGATCCAGGTGCGCGACGCCACGCATGGCAACGTCGCCTACACCAACCTCAACGAAGGCATCGGCCGCTGCCTGCGTTTCGGCGCCAACGG
>JANMMH010000357.1:0-4269 GCA_031373055.1 Rubrivivax sp.
TTGCCTTCAAGCACCGTGGCCAAAGCCTTCGGCCTTGCCGACGACGCGGCCGCAGCCTTGCAACGCGACGTCGCGCCGATGTCGAACCTGCCGGGGTCGGGCAGCAGCCTGTTGCGCATCGCGCTCATCATGCTCGTGCTCTTCATTGTCGTGGCCACCATGCTCAGCCGTTGTGGCGACGATCGCTGCGACACCACGCGCGCCAGCTTTGGCAATGAGAGCCAGGAATACCGTCAATGCCTGGCCAACCGCGGCTCGGGCGTGCGCAGCACGGGCGGCTCCTACGGCGGCTACACCAGCGGCGGCGGCCACAAATAGCGCAGCAACCTTGAACACTTCAGGAGAGACAAGATGATGGGAATCGAATGGCTCAAACCGGCCGTGTTTTTCGGCTCGATGATGTTTGCCTTGATCGGCGTGGCGGTCTTCTGGATCTGCTTCCTCATCATCGACAAGCTCACGCCCTATGACCTGTGGGTCGAGATCATCGAGAAGAAAAATACGGCGCTGGCCATCGTCGTCGGCGCCATGTGCATCGCCATCGGTTTGATCGTCTCCGCGGCGATCCACGGTTGACGCCCGCGCCTTCTTCCGCACCCACGCCCAAGGCTCGACAGGTCGAGCCCGCCGAGCTGGTGCTGCTGGTCTCGGTCTTCGTCGTCGCCGCCTGCGGCCTGGTCTACGAGCTGGCCGCCGGTGCGCTGGCGAGTTGGCTGCTGGGCGACTCGGTCTTGCAGTTCAGCACCATCATCGGCACCTACCTCTTTGCCATGGGGCTGGGCTCGTACTTCAGCCGCTTTCTCACGCATCAGTTGGTGGCGCAGTTTTTACGCATCGAGCTCTTGGTCGGTGTGCTCGGCGGGCTGATGCCGGCGCTGCTGTTCATAGGCCACGCCAGCCTGCCCGCCGGCCACAGCGGGCCCTTTCGGGTGGCGCTGTATGCCATGGTGCTAATGATCGGGGTGTTGGTGGGCTTGGAAATTCCGCTCGTGATGCGCATCCTCAAAAAACGCTTTGCGCAGCGCTATGCCTTGTCGCAACTCGTCTCGCAGGTACTGACCTTCGACTACCTGGGGGCGCTGGTCGTCGCGCTGGCTTTCCCGCTCTTTTTCGTGCCGCACCTGGGCCTCGTGCGCACGGGGGTGTTCTTCGGTTTGATGAACGTCGGCGTGGCGGCCTGGGCGCTGTGGCTGTTCTATGCCGAGCTACCCGCGCCGCGTGTGCATGGGCTGGCCTGCGCGCTGGCCGCCGCCGTGCTGGCGGGCACTTTTGCTTTCTCGGACCAGCTCACCACCTGGGCCGAGGACTCGTTTTATGGCAACACCATCATCGTGCGCGAACGCAGTGACTACCAGCGCGTGGTGCTGACCTCAGGCACCGGTGGTGTGCGCCTCTTTCTGAACGGCAACCTGCAATTCCACTCACGCGACGAGTACCGTTATCACGAAGCCCTGGTGCACCCGGCGATGGCCGCGCACGGAGCGCCCAAGCGCGTGCTGGTGCTGGGCGGCGGCGACGGCATGGCGGTGCGTGAAGTGCTCAAACACGCCAGCGTGGAGCACATCACCCTGGTGGAGCTGGACCCGCATATGACGAGGCTCTTTCGCGACAAGCCGATGCTGGCCGCGCTGAACCAGCGCGCGCTGCATTCACCCAAGCTGCACATCGTCAACGCCGATGCCTTCAGCTGGTTGCACGCAAATGAAGCCATGTTCGACGTCATCGTGGTCGACTTCCCCGACCCCAGCAACTTCAGCCTGGGCAAGCTCTACACCACGAGCTTTTATCAACTGCTCGATGCCCATCTTGCGGCCGACGGTTTCGCCGTGGTGCAAAGCACCTCACCGCTGGTGGCGCGCAGGAGTTTCTGGACGGTGGTGAGCACGCTAGAGGCCGTGGGCCTGAGCACCACGCCCTACCACGCGCATGTGCCGAGCTTTGGCGAATGGGGCTTCGTGATGGCGCATCGGCGGCCGTATCGGCTGCCCACAGCTTTGCCCGAAGGCCTGCGTTTCCTGACCGTGCGAGGCATGCCCGCGCTGCTGCAATTTCCGCCTGACATGGCGCGTGTGGCGGCCGACGCGAATCGCTTGTCGAACCAGACGCTGGTGCATACCTTTGAGGCGGAGTGGGGCCGTATTCACGAATGAGGCGACGCACGCTGCTGGCGGGCAGTGCGGCATTGCTGACGGCTTGCACGCGCGAGGCACCGGCGCTGCAAGGCGGCTGGGTCGGCGCGAGTGTCGAGCGTGGACACCGCCTGCGCGAAGGCAAGGCTTGGCCGTCGCCCGCGGTGCAGCGGCGCGCGCAGGTGCTTGTCGTCGGTGGCGGTGTGGCAGGTCTTGCAGCGGCACGTGGCTTCGTACAGCGCGGTGTGCAAGACGTTCACGTGCTCGAGCTTGAAGACGAGAGCGGTGGCAACAGCCGCAGCCACACGCTCGGCGGTATGGCCTGCCCATTGGGCGCGCACTACCTGCCGTTGCCCGGGCCGAAAGCTCATGAGCTGTCCGACTGGCTGCATGAAATCGGCCTGCTGCGCCAACACTTCGGGCGTACGGTGGCCGACGAGCGCCACCTTTGCCACAGCCCGCAAGAGCGTTTGTTCATTGACGGCGCCTGGGTTGAAGGCCTGTTGCCGCCCACTGCGCCGGGCTCGACTTTGCATGCGCAGTACCAGCGGTTGGCCGCGCGCATCAAGGCCTTGCAAACAGGCGTGGGCGGCAAACCTTCGTTCGCGATACCCACGCATCGTGCCGCATTCAGCCCGGAGCTCGTCGCACTCGACGCGCAGACCTTCGAAGCCTGGCTGCAAGCCGAGGGCCTGATCGACCCCAAGCTGCTTTGGTACCTGGACTACTGCTGCCGCGACGACTACGGCGCGGGCATCCACACCGTCTCCGCCTGGGCCGGCATCCACTACTTCGCCAGCCGTCACGGCTTTCACGCGCCGGGTGATGAAGAGGCCGAGCGCGGTGCGGTCTTCACGTGGCCCGAGGGTAATGCGTGGCTGGTGCAGCACTTGCTGGCGGGTCTGAGCGAGCGCGTGCATAGCGCGCGCACGGTGTTCCAGATCAACGAGCTCAAGCACGGCGTGCAAGTGCTAACGTTTGATGAACGCGCACAGCAGGTTGAGGCCTGGTTGGCCGACACGGTGGTGGTGGCCGTGCCACTGCACGTGGCCGCACGCGTGTTGGCGAGCCCGCCGCAAGCCTTGCTCGACGCAGCGCGGCACACGCAGCAAGCGCCGTGGCTCGTGGCCAACCTGCTGCTCGACGCGCCCTTGCTGGAGCGCAGCGGCGCGCCGCCTTCGTGGGACAACGTGATCTACGGCAGCGCGGCGCTGGGCTACGTCGACGCCATGCACCAAAGCCTGCGCGCCGCGCCCGGTGCCACCGTGCTGACAAGCTACCACGCGCTGCCCATGGCCGAGCGTGCAGGCTTGCTCATGACGACCTGGCGCGACGCAGCGCAGCGCGTGCTGCAAGAGCTGCTGCCCACGCACCCCGACCTGCCGCGGCGCTTGCAGCACATTGCGCTGGCACGTTGGGGCCACGCCATGGCCATCCCTTTGCCCGGCCAGCGCAGCCTGGCCTCACGCGCGGCCCTTCGGGCCAAGCGCGGGCGGCTCAGGTTTGCCCACAGCGACGTGGCCGGCTATTCCACGTTCGAAGAAGCCTTCACGCTGGGCCACGAAGCTGCGCTAAGGTAGCGGCCCCTGTTTCTTCGCGCCAACACCACCATGCAATACCGCCGCCTCGGCCGCTCGGGCCTTCGTGTCAGCACCCTCTCGCTGGGCTCCTGGGTGACGTACCACAACCAGGTCGACACCGGCGCGGCGGTGGAGATGATGGCCGCCGCCTTCGACGCTGGCGTCAATTTCTTCGACAACGCCGAGGTCTACGCCGCCGGCCGCAGTGAAGAGGTGATGGGCGCGGCGCTCAAGCAACTCGCCTGGCCGCGACTGAACTACGTGGTGTCGAGCAAATACTTCTGGGGCCTGGACCGCGCGGGCGACGCCATCAACCGCAAAGACACGCTCAACCGCAAGTACTTGATGCAGGCGGTGGACGGCAGCTTGAAGCGCATGGGCCTAGACTTCATCGACCTCATCTACTGCCACCGCAGCGACCCGCACACGCCGATCGAAGAAACCGTGCGCGCGATGAACGACCTCATCAACCAGGGCAAGGCGCTGGACTGGGGCACCAGCGAATGGGCCGGCGCCGACATCGCGGCGGCCTGGGACATCGCCGAGCGCCACCACTGGCA
>JANMMH010000359.1:0-3633 GCA_031373055.1 Rubrivivax sp.
TGCAGTAGCCGGTGCTGCCCACCTTGCGCCCACCGACCGCGGCGCGCCCGCGCAGCACGCGGTACAGCAGCAAAGCGGCATGCGAAGCACTGCGGCGCGGGCCGAAGTCGATCACAGCGTTGTCGGGCCAAACGCTTGAGCGGCCGAATCCAGCCGTCCACTGATTTGCTCCAGAACAGCCCTTCGTCAGCGCCCGCTTGAGGCCGGCATGGTGAGTTCGACCGATAGTGACGCGGACCTTGCCGTCCGCCGGCGGCGTCCTAGACATTCGGGCTCGCGAGAGACCAGACCGTCGTGCCTCCGAAGCTAGCGCTGCCACCCAAAGCGAAGAGGCTAACGCCCGTGCTGTGCGTACCCGGGAACGCCTGCTCGGTCAACACGGCCAGGCCGTCGTCGGCGAAGACTTCGACCGAGCTGGCGTCGATGAAGACCTGAAAGTGCAAGTGCTGCCCTGCGCTCGGAGGGGTGGCGCTGGCGTGGCGGCGGCCGGCGAAAGTGGGGTCGTCGGACAGCGTGCCGGATCGAGTGCGGTCGATGAACACCGCCTGGCGGCGGGCGTCGTAACCCACGCGCGTGCGCTCGCCGCTAGTCGAGGCAAGGACTTCGACCCCGGCTTCCAGAGCGGCGATCGCTTCAATGTTGAAGTGCAGCTCCAGCGCGTTGCCGCGCACGGGTAGTGGCTGCACCTTGTCGTTGAGTTGCTGCGCGGCTAGGGCGACTTCGGATGCGCGCCACTGCGCGATGGCCGGCAGCGGCCGCTGCACCAGGCGCCATCGGCCATCGCATCGGCGCAGCGAAAGCTCACGCGGCAAGCTCATCGCACCGCGCCAGGGACTCGTCGGCACGTTGGCGGCATAGCGGTGGTTGCCCATCCAGCCCAGCCAAACTGGCCGCGTGTGGCTAGCTGGCAGGTTGTTGAACGACAGCGTGGCATAGAAGTCCGAGCCGTCGTCGGCCCATTGCGGTGCGCCGCCGGGTTCGTCTTCGATGAAACGGCTGCCGTCGAAAAAACCGACAAAGTACTGGGCGCCCGTACCGCCCGGGTGGCCGCTGAAGGTGTCGACCTTGAGCAGCCAGCGCGTGACGGGAGGCTCGGCGTTGCCTTCGGTTTCGACAGGCACTTCGATCAAGTCGGGGCATTCCCAAATGCCCACCGCTTCACCGGCGGGGCCGAAGACGCTCAGGCGCTGCCACTCGCGCAAATTCGTCGAGCCGTAGAAGAGGATCTGGTGGTCGTCGGGCAGCACCACCACCATGACCCAGCGGCTGCTGGGCGCGTGCCAGAAGACCTTGGGGTCGCGGAAGTCGCGCAGGCCGAGGTCCAGCACCGGGTTCCCGGGATAGGGCGTGAAGCTGCGCCCGGCGTCCAGGCTGTGCGCCAGCTCTTGCGCCTGGCCACCCTCGAGGCGGCGTAGGCAGCCGGTGTAGACGGCGACCAGTGGCGGCTGCTCAGCCGTGCCCAGGCCGCTGCTGTTGGTGGCGTCCCAAACCGTGCTGCCCGAATAGATGGAGACGCGCTCGTTTTCCGGGATGGCCACCGGCAACTCGTGCCAATGCAGCAGGTCGCGGCTCACCGCGTGTCCCCAGCTCATGTGGCCCCACTCGATGGCCTTCGGGTTGTGTTGGTAGAAGAGGTGGTACTCGCCGTTCAGCCAGACCAGGCCGTTGGGGTCGCTCATCCAGTGCCGCGCGGGCGTGTAGTGGTAGCGCGGGCGCCAGGCCTCGACATCGCTCGCCATGGTCAGCTTCAGCGGGAATGGATGCGCCAGGCCCAGGCGGATAGCGTCATGTCGGCTTGACTTTCGGGGTCACGGTAGGTTTGCGCCGTGGCGCTTACGTTGACCGTTATCACCACTGCGTCGCCGTCACGCGCGCGGCGAAAGGAGAAGACCGCCGGGTTGCCGCTGTCCAGCACCTCGGCGGGCGCACCGTGCTGGCCGTTGCCTAGCGCCGGGTGCCTGGCCTTCAGTGCCAACAACTCAGCGTAGAACGTTTGCAGCGGGTAGTCGCCCCACTCGATGTCGTCTTTCTCGAAGAACGCCAGCCGCTTGTGCAGCCCCGACTCCTGGCCGCCCAGGATCAACGGCATGCCCGGCAGCGTGGCGGCGAGCACGGCCATGGCCTGGAAGGCATCACCGAAGACTTCGGCGTCATGCCCGAACCACGAGTTGGCGTCGTGGTTGCTGGTGAAGTTCATGCGGTAAGCGTGGACGGGGAAGGCCACTTTGGAATGCTCGACATAGGCCTTCAAATCACGCGCGACGGCGCGGCCTTTGGCAAGGTCGCGCAGCACGTCTTGCAGCGCCCAGTTGTAGGTCATGTCGAAGGCGCTGGTGTGCAGCTCGGGCTCGCTCCACTCGGCCAGCATGAACATCGGTTTGATGGCGTCGAGCTCGCGCCGCGCGCGCTCCCAGAAGACGGTGGGCACAAGGCCGGCCACATCGCAGCGAAAGCCGTCGATGACGGCTTCGCGCACCCAGTAAGCCATCGCGTCGATCATCGCGCCCCACAGCGGCGCGTGGCTGAAGTCCAGGCCTATGACGTCGGTCCAGTACTCCGGCTCGGGGCCATTGGTGAAGGTCACGGGGTAGATCTCACCCGCCGCGTTTTTCTTGTAGTACGCGGGGTGCTCGCTGGCCCAGGGGTGGTCCCAGGCCGTGTGGTTGGCGACCCAGTCGATGACGAGCTTCATGCCGAGCGCGTGTGCGGTCTTGACCACGCGGCGCAGGTCATCGAGCGTGCCGAACTCCGGGTTCACGCCCGCGTAGTCGCACACCGCGTAGTAGCTGCCCAGTCTGCCCTTGCGCTCTTGCACACCGATGGGGTGGATGGGCATCAGCCACAGGACGTTCACGCCCATGGCGGCCAGGCGCGGCAGGTCGGCCTCAAACGCTGTCAGCGTACCTTGCCGAGTATGTTGGCGCAGGTTGACTTCGTAGATGTTGGCCTGGTGCGACCAGGGCACGTGCTTGAAATCGGCGTCGGTGCTCATCGGACCATCAACCTTTGCTGCCGCCGGCGGTGAGCCCGGAAATCATCCAGCGCTGCGCCAGCAAGAAGACCACCGTGATCGGTACGCCTGAGAGGATGGCTGCGGCGGCGAAGTCACCCCAGCGGTAGTTGTGCGGGTGTACGAACATCTTGGCGCCCACCGCCAGCGTGAGCTGGTCTTGCTGCGTCAATAACACCGAAGCGACGGGGTATTCGATGATGGCGCCGATGAAGGCGAGCAAGACCACCACCATCCGGATCGGCAGCGCCATCGGCAAGAGCACGCGCCAGAAGGCCTGCCACAGCGTGGCGCCGTCGATGGTGGCGGCTTCTTCGATTTCCAGCGGGATGGTTTCGAAGTAGCCCTTGATGGTCCAGGCGTGCATGGCGATGCCGCCTGAATAGGCCAGCACCACGGCCCAATGGCTGTTGATGCCGATGGCCGGGAAGGCACCACCCAGGCGGTCGAAGATGGCATAGAGCGCCACCAGCGCCAGCACGGCGGGAAACATCTGCAGCAGCATCAGGCTGGTCAACAGCTGGCTGCGGCCGCGGAATTTCAAGCGCGCCAGCGCGTAGGCCGCGGTGGTTGAAAGCAGCACCGTGACCAGGCCGCTGACCACCGCCACCTTGATCGAATTA
>JANMMH010000029.1:0-1854 GCA_031373055.1 Rubrivivax sp.
CCCGCGCCATGAATGCTGACCACCCCGCCCACGCTGCCGTCGTGCTCGACGTTGCCGGCACCACGCTGAACGCCGACGACCGCCGCCGCCTGCGCCACCCGCTTACCGGCGGCCTGTGTCTCTTCGGTCGCAACTGGGTGAATCGCCGCCAACTCACCGAGCTCACGGCGCAGATCAAGGCGGCTAGGCCTGATGTGCTGATCTGCGTGGACCACGAAGGCGGCCGCGTGCAGCGCTTTCGCAGCGACGGCTTCACGCCGCTGCCGGCCATGCGCGTGCTTGGCGAGTTATGGATGCAAGACGCATTGGCCGCCACCGACGCCGCCACCGCTTTAGGCTTCGTGATGGCCAGCGAGCTGCGCGCCTGTGGTGTCGACCTGAGCTTCGCGCCGGTGCTTGACCTTGACCACGGTGGCAGCACCGTCATCGGCGCGCGCGCCTTCCACCGCGACGCGCGCGTGACCACCATGCTGGCCAAAAGTGTCGCCTACGGCATGCAGTTAGCCGGCATGGGGCATGTTGGCAAACACTTCCCCGGCCACGGCTTCGTCAAGGCCGACAGCCACCACGCCATCCCCATCGACACACGCTCGCTCAAGGCGATCCTGGCCGACGATGCGCTGCCCTACGCGCATCTCTCGGCCAGCCTCACGGCGGTGATGCCCGCGCATGTGATCTACCCCAAGGTCGACGCGCGTCCAGCTGGGTTTTCCTCGCGCTGGCTGCAAGAGATCTTGCGCGAACGCCTGGGCTTCACGGGCTGTGTCTTCAGTGACGACCTGGGCATGGCCGCGGCACGTGTGCTCGACGGCAAGCCGCTGAGCTTCACGCAAGCCGCGCTGGCGGCACTGAACGCGGGCGGCGACATGGTGCTCTTGTGCAACGAGTCCGAGAACGGCGGCCGTGCCATCGACGAGCTCTTGGCAGGGCTGGTCGAGGCGGCGGCCGCCGGCGACTGGGTGCCTAACGAACTAAGCGAGCGGCGCCGTCACAAGCTGCTGCCGCAGACGGAGCCGCTGCCGTGGGATGAGCTGATGCACGATGCGGCCTACCGCCGCGCGCTGGACTTGCTGCCGCTGTAGGACCGCAGCGGCCCGGACCCGAATTCGGCATCCGCAATGGCCGGTAAGGGCATGCGGTGGCCCATGCCAAACTCGCCCGCCATGAACGACAGCCCCCTCTACCAGCCTGGCCAGAACGTCGACCTCAGCGCTTGGTTGCACGAGCTCAATGGCCTGGACCTCGACCGCAGCCCCGAGGCCCGCGCCCGTGCGGCGGCGGACTACCACTGGTACAGCCCCGTGCTTGCCGCGCGCCTGGCCGGCAAGCTGCCCGCGGCGGTGGTGTGCCCACGCAGCGTGGCCGAGGTGCAGCGGATTGCCGCCGCCTGCGCGCGCCACCAAGTGCCCTTGACGCTACGAGGCGGCGGCACCGGCAACTACGGCCAATGCGTGCCCCTGCACGGTGGCGCCACGCTCGATACCACCGCCTTGAACCGCGTGCTGGCCATCGAAGACGGCTGGGCCATCGTCGAGCCCGGTGTCTTGATGCACGACCTGAACGACGCCGCAGTGGCCAGCGGCCAGCAGCTGCGCATGTGGCCCAGCACCGCGCGCATCGCCACGCTGGGGGGCTTCATCGCTGGCGGGCACTCGGGAATCGGCTCCATCCGCCACGGCATCCTTGCCGACCCCGGCAACGTGCACCGGCTGCGTGTGCTGACGCTGGAAGACCCGCCGCGCGTGCTTGATCTGGTGGGCGCTGACATTCAAAAGGTGCACCACGCTTACGGCAGCAACGGCATCATCGTTGAAGTCGAGATCGCGCTAACGCCCAAGGTAAGCTGGCAGCACA
>JANMMH010000396.1:0-1645 GCA_031373055.1 Rubrivivax sp.
GCCAGCGCTTCAAGGGCAGCGTCGCGGCGCAACGCGCTCGCTTGAAGCCCGGCGGGCTGCGCAATGTCGGCTCGCTGGCCGGCCAGGTGCTGGACGCTGACGGCAAAGCCTATGTGATGGTGGCCATCATCAACGCCGACATGCCGGCACGCGGGCGGCTCGCCGTGAACGAGCTGGTGGAGTGGATCGCGCGCTCGCGTGTTTCGGCGGCACCGGCTACGGCCGCAGCCATCGCCGCGACCGCCGCCACGGCCGCACCCGATCTCAAATAACCGCGCTTTGCAGCAAACGCAAGCTGCCCGCGTCGGCGTCGATCTCCACCGGCAGCCCGATCGGCAGCGTGTACTTGCGCTTGATGTGGCCGAAGGCCGCGCCTGAAAACGCCGGCACGCCCAAGCGCAAGAAGTAGTCGTCGAAGACTTCGTCGAGCGTGAAGCTGCTGTACCCGCCCTCGCCCGAGGTGCAGTTGGTAAAGCCACCCAGCACCACGCCGGCCAAGCGCTCGAAGACGCCCGCGTTGCGCAGCGTCGAGAGCATGCGGTCGACGCGGTAGATGGCTTCGTTGACGTCTTCCAGCGCCAGGATCGCGCCGTCGAATGACGGCCAGTAGCTTGAGCCCGCCATCGCTGCCAGCACGGACAGGTTGCCGCCCACCAAAGGCCCGCTGGCCTTACCGCCACGAAGCGTGGTGGTGCGGCCCGCTGTGTTCACCAGCAGCTCGCTCCTTTCGGGCAGGTTGCACAGCGTGCTGACTTGCGCGTCCATCACCATCGCGCGCAAGGCATCGACGCTGAAGGGGTTCCATTCTGAGAGGCCCAGCGGCGAGTGAAAGGTGACGAGGCCGGTGCGTGCATGCACGGCGTTGATGAGCGCGGTGAGGTCGGAGTAGCCGCCCAGGAATTTGGGGTTGCGGCCGATCAGGTCAAAGTCCACCAGCGGCAGCATGCGCGTCCCGCCCGAGCCGCCGGTCAGCGCCAGGATGCCGTGCACGCTGGGCTCGGCAAACATGGCGTTGACGTCGGCCGCGCGTTGCGCGTCGGTGCCGCCATAGGGGCCCCAGCGTGCGCGCAGGTTGGGCGCCTCGCGCACCTTGAAGCCCAGTGCTTGCAGTGACTCGGTGGCAGTGCGATAAGGCTCACGCTCAAAGATGGCGTTAGACGGGTTGATGAGCGCCACGGTGTCGCCTGGCTTCAAGCGCTTGGCGCGCAGCAAAGGCAAGCGGCTTGTCGGTTCGGATGCGGTCATCGGATGCAGCGCTTTCAATAAACCCTGGGATAGTGGCGGCGCACCTTGTCGCGGTCGCCGAAGTCAAAGTGCCACCACTCGGTGCTGATGCCTTGAAAGCCGCTGCGCGACATCGCCGCCGAAAGCCAGCCACGCTCCATCACCTGCTCGGGCTTGAGCACGCCCAAGGCCAGGTGCTCGGCATGCAGCGCGGGGTGCGAGGCCGGCGTCATGGCATCAAAGCCCGTGCCCATGTCGCACTCCTGACCTTGCGGGTCGAGCAAGGTCACGTCCACGGCCATGCCATACGAGTGCACGGAGCCGGCCTCGGGGTTGGCAAAGTACATCTCCATCGCCGTGCCCTCGGCCTGGGCCCAGATGGCTTCTTGCACACGCTGCGGACGCAGGGCGTCCAGCACCT
>JANMMH010000406.1:0-6401 GCA_031373055.1 Rubrivivax sp.
CGTGCTCGAGCCCATCGTCAACATCGAGATTCAAGCGCCTGACCACGCCATGGGTGACATCACCGGCGACCTCGCCGCCAAGCGCGGCCTCGTCAGCGGCACCAGCAACGGCGCGGCCAGCATGATGATCGTGCGTGGCCAAGCGCCAATGTCGGAGCTCAGCGCTTACCAGTCCCGGCTCAACGCCATGACGAGCGGCCAGGGCCGCTACAGCATTGCGCTGTCGCACTACGAAGCCGTGCCGCCGTCGGTGCAGCAGTTGCTGATGGGCCAACACAAGGTGCGCGACGACGATTGACGCTGCAGTGGCCTCGGCCACGTGGCCAGGGCCTTTGCGCTGAGCCCATGCCTCGGGGATGCACGCGGCTTTATCATCGAGCACGATGCATCCCGGCCCTTTCGATCTCGCGCAGACCCGCCTGGACAACGCATTGGCACTCTTTGAGGAGTTCGTGCGCATGACGGCGCGCCACGCCGACGCCGCCACCTTGCGCGGGCTAGAAGGGCGCTTTGCCGAACGCGTGCAAATCCAGCCCAGCTACTGGAGCCAGATCAAAGGCCGCTCGCGCCAGATTGGTGAGCGACTGGCACGTCAGTTCGAGCAGCTCTGCCACAAGCCCAACGGCTGGATGGACGTGCCGCACGGCAGCGGCGCGGCGATGGCAACGGCTGCCACCAACGTGGCTGGCCCGAGCGAAGCTGCGGCGTCTGAGAACCTGCCGCGCGACGATGACGAGCGCTTTATCGTGGGCTTGGTGCTGACCTATTACCGCCGCCACCCGCAGCGCGCGCGCGCGCGTTTGCTGGGTCTGTTGGGCGAGGTGCTGACACCGGCGAGCGAGGCCACGGCGGCGCCGGCAAGCATGCCAACAGCGCCGCCATTGGCCCCCGGCGTCATCCGTCCGCCACCGCGCACGCCGGCACCGCCGACGGAGCCCGACCCGCAAGCACTGTGGCGTCAAACCCAGGTTGGTGTGGCCCCGCTCAAACGCAAGAAGTAGCTTGACCACCGAGGTGGTGTGGCGATTTTGATAAACACCGCTTGCGCTTTGATAACGTCTTCTTTATCATTTGCGCAAGCTTGTGATCTTGACACCGCGCCCATGCGATGCCAGCCCCAAGTGACACCCATCCGATCCACCCACCGCCGGAGTTTCATGTTCCTGTTCACGCCCCGCCCACGAAGCGCCACACGCCCCACGCGTGCGGCACACCGTCAAGGCAAGGCCGCAGCACATGGCTTCGATGTTCGTCACGCTGATGTCCCCCAGGGAGCGAGCTTGAGCTGAGTCTTCTGCCCTAGAAGACGCAGGCCTCACGCGGCCCGGGATGCACCAGCACCCGGGCCGCGTTGCATTGGGCAGCCGGCTCCTCGCACCAAGGAGACCACCATGTCCAAGAAGCTCATCGTCAAGACCCTCAAGCCCCGCAATCCTTTGGTCGTGGCCTGCCTGCGCCGCGCCGCCGGCGCGCATCGCGGCGCCCATGCGCGCCAAGGCGCGCAGGCCGCACTGCGCTGTGAACTGGCCCACCTGCAACGCCCCGAGGAACGACACCACCACTGAACCGAACACGGCGCACGCGCAAATTGCGGCGCCCAAGGAGTGACGATCATGTTGAGCAAAGAACTGCCTTTCAGCACCGCCATCAGCGACCCGCGCCGCATCGCCGCAGCCGTGCTTCGTGAAGCTGGCCGGGCCTTGAGCCGCCTGGCGCGGCGCCTGGGTCGCACGCGCGAACGTGTGCGTGGCGAGCCCGTGTATGAGTTTTACGCCGAGGCCGGCGCACCCGAAGGAGCGCTGTACATCGACGGCCAACTCATGGGCCATGTCAGCGGCGTGAACCGCCTGTGAACAGAGATGGAAGCCACCACGCAGAGCAGCCTGCGAACCCTGGGCCCGCGCCCAGGGTTTGCCGCTGACGGGGCGACACGCCGCGCGCCAGAATGTCTGCCACGACATTTGCGCTGGAGACCCGAGATGAGTGCCCACACTGGACTGCGATTGCTTGTGGCCAAGCACGAGCTGCGCCGCACGCGCCTGGGGCCCGACCCCGACGCGCCGGCTGCACGCGCGCTGACTGAAGGTGAAGTGCGCCTGGCCATCGACCACTTCGCCTTGACGGCCAACAACATCACCTACGCCGCGCTCGGCGAGGCCATGAAGTACTGGCAGTTTTTCCCGAGCGACGACGCCGCCTGGGGCTGCATCCCGGTATGGGGCTTTGCCGAGGTGGATGAGTCGCGTGTCGATGGCATCGAGGTGGGCCAGCGCGTCTATGGCTACCTGCCCATGGGCTCGCACCTGGTGGTGCGGCCCGGCCGCGTCAGCGCGCGTGGTTTTGTCGATACCGCCGCGCATCGGCAGGACCTGGCGCCGATCTACAACCAGCTCACGCTGTGCGCGGGCGACCCCGCATACCTAGCCGAGCGTGAAGCGCAGCAAGCGGTGTTGCGCCCGCTGTTCACGACTTCATTCCTCATCGACGACTTCCTTGCCGAGCAAGACTTCTTCGACGCGCGCCAAGTCATCTTGTCCAGCGCGTCGAGCAAGACTGCCTACGGCACAGCGTTTTGTCTGGCACGCCGCCGTGGTACCCCCAAGGCGCCGCGCGTGCTTGGTTTGACCTCCGCCACCAACCTCGACTTCACCCGTTCACTCGGGTGTTATGACGAGGTGCTGAGCTATGGCGATTTGCCTCGTATCGACGCCACACTGGCATCGGTGTACGTTGACTTTGCCGGCCAGGCCGCCCTGCGCAGCAGCGTGCATCAGCACCTGGGCGAGCAGTTGCGCTACAGCTGTTCGGTCGGCGGCACGCATTGGCAGGGCATGGGCGGCACCAAAGGTTTGGCCGGCCCCAAGCCGGTGCTGTTCTTCGCCCCGGCGCAGGCACAGAAGCGATTGGCTGCACCGCCCGCAGGCTGGGGGCCGCAGGGCTTCCACGTGCGCATGGACGAAGCCTGGCAGGCCTTCATGCAACCGGTGTGTCGTCGTGACGAGCCATGGTTGGTGGTTGAAGAGGGCGCAGGCGCGGCCGCCGTGGAAGCGGCCCTGCACCGCCTGCTCGAGGGCCAGGTCGATGCTCGGCAGGGCTTGATGTTGCGGTTTTGAGCCGCGCCGCCACGGCGGCGACTCAAGTCGGCCCGGCCGCACGCCGATAAGCCCGACAAGGAGTACCCGCGAATCGCACATCATGGCCAGCCTTGCCGATCACAGCACTTTCATCACGCAAGCCCCGCGCGGCCTGGCGGCATGGGCCGCGTGCTTTGAGTTGGCCACGCTGCCGGTGCTAGTTAAGACGGCCGACACGCTCGAAGAGATGCGTGCCAACGAAGACGCCGTTGACGCGCACATCCTGGCCGAGGCCATCGACACCGACCCGCTGATGGTGCTCAAAGTGCTGGCCCATGTGTCGGCGCTGCGCCGTGGCCGCGAAGGCGGCGACACCGAAACCGTGACCGAGGCCTTGGTGATGATGGGCATCACGCCCTTCTTCCGCGTCTTCGGCCCGCAAGTGGCGGCCGACGACTGGCTGCACGAGCAACCCGAAGCCCTGGCCGGTTTCAAGCGCGTGCTGCGCCGCGCACGACGCGCGGCCAATTTCGCCATGGCCTTCGCGGTGCACCGCATGGACCATGACGCGGCGGTGATTCACGAAGCCGCGCTCTTGCATGACTTTGCCGAGCTGCTGCTGTGGTTGCGCGCTCCAGAGCTGGCGCTTGAGATCGAGCGCCGCCAGCGCGCCGACGCACAACTGCGCAGTGCGCAGGTGCAACGCGAACTGCTGCATGTGGAGCTTGCCGACTTGCAGCATGAGCTCATGCTGCGCTGGCAGCTGCCTGCGCTGCTGGTGCGCATCACCGACACGCACCACGCCAGCGACATGCAAGTACGCAACGTGCTGCTGGCCATGCGTGTCGCGCGCCACAGCGCGCAGGGCTGGGACAACGCCGCGCTGCCCGACGATGTGCACGACATCGCCGCCATGCTGAACATGGGCACCGAGCCCACGTTGCGGCTCTTGCGCCAGGTAGACGAGGCTTAGTACTCTGCCCTTTGCCACGTGCGTGTTCAAAGGCATCACGTCGATGCAAGCCTATGTCAGCGCAACGCCAAGAGAGTTGGCTTTCAAGGTCGCTGCGGCTATCGCCAGCGTGATTCAGGGCTGAGACGCCAGCGCGAGCTGCCTTCTCAGTTCGACGTAGGGCTCCTCGCGCGCGCACATGTGCACGTGAGCGACGGCCGCTAGGTGGCGGTTGTCGGCGCCGGGCAGCGTGGCCGCCGTTGCCGGGAAGACGATGTTGTCGCAGTGGCTGTAATAACAGGTGAAGCGTGCGGTGTGGTGCGTTGAGGCTGCCTGTTCGGCGGTGCGCAGCTCATGCAACCAGCGGCTGTCGCGTCTCATCTGGCGCCCGTTGGTTGAGAACGCCCATTGCGCCAACGCCGTGCCTTGATGCGGCGCACCCAAGGTGATGACGCGGCGCGCTCGCCTCGTGTTCGAGACCTGCACCAACCAGCGCCGCACGGCCAGACCGCCCATGCTGTGAGCGATGACGACGGGCGCGCAGCCGGTGGCGCGTTCGAGCGCGGCGACGCCGTCTTCGATGGCCGTGCAGTAGCCGTCGATCGTGCCCAGCACAGGCTCCAGGTTGACGGCGACGCAGGGCACGTCGTCAGCGTGCAGGCGCGCTAGCCAAGCATTCCACACACCGCGGTTGCAGAAGAAGCCATGCACCAGCAAAACGCCTACGCGACCTTGCGCGTGCGCCGGCAAGTGGTCAGGCCAGCGCTGGCTGAAGAACGGCTGGCGCAAGCAGAAGGTCAGCGGCGCAGCGCGCACTTCGCCCCACCACGCCTGCGTCATCTGCCAGGCGTTGGCAGACGGTGCGCCGTCATGGCGGTTGGCGCGTGCCATCAACACAAACTCGGCCGCGAGGAAGAAGGCGTGCCCGGACGCCAGCAGCAGCGCCCCGAGCAACGCCCACATCGGCTCACCGCGCTGCCAACACCAGGCCACCCACAGTGCTGCGCTCAGCACCAAGCCCAGCGTGATGGCGCGTTGCAGCCGCGCCAGCATCAGGCCAGCTGCACGTCGCGCCCGCTCAAGCGCTTGGCCAGTGCGGTGGCGAGCTTGTTGACCACGCCGTAGATCGACAGCTGCGGGTTGGCGCCGATGCTCGTGGGGAAGATCGAGCCGTCATGCACGGAGAGGTTGTCGATTTGCCAGTGCACGCCGTCGGGGCGCAGCACGCCAAGATTTTCACGGCCCGCCATGGCGCAGCCGCCCATCACGTGAGCGCTCAAGATGCGCGTCAGATAGGCCTTCATCGGCAGCGCATTGATCGCCGCTTTGGCCTGCGCCCACGAGGTGTAGGGCGCGGCCATTTCGTGCGCGGGCATGGCGTTGCGTGCGCCGGCGGCGAACTGAATTTCGGCCATGGCCAAGAAGGCGCGTCGCGCGCCGTCAAAGATGAAGTCGGTGAGCGCGTAGTCGAGCAGGCCCGAGCCGTCGCTGCGCAGGCGCACGCTGCCACCGCTGGCTTGCTCATGAAAGCCGTCGCGCAGCAAGGCCAGCAAGGCGTGCGAATGGGCGAAAGACTTGAGCTTGGCGCTCTCGGCGCGGCCGAACCCAGGCAGGGCAATGCTGGAGATGACTGGGTAGAGCGGCGGCGCTTCAAGCTTGAAGCCGATCGGCCCGTCGATGGCATCGACCTCCAAGAAGTGGTCGGTGTAGAGCGTTTGCGGCGCGCCCAGCCAGCCCTCAATGCGCTCGTCGAACACCGCCGTCGATACCGCCACCGGGTGCAAGAAGGTGCGCTTGCCCAGAAGAGAGTGGGGGTCGCGCGCGGCGGATCGCATCAGCAGCGCGGGCGTGTTGATGGCGCCACCGGCGATGACGAAATGCTTGGCCGTGATGCGCGTACGTGCGCCCGTGGCGGCCGCACCGTTGACCTGCACCGGTGCGCAGACGACAGCACTCACGCGGCCATCGTTGGCCCACTCAAGCTGGTGCGCTTGCGTCTGCACCAGCAGCGCGGCGCCGCGGTCCAAGGCCACCGGCAGACAGGTCACCAGCATCGACTGCTTGGCGTTGGTCGGGCAGCCCAGGCCGCAGGAGCCGAGGTTCCAGCAGCCTTTGACGTTGCGCTGAATCGCGGCAGCAGGGATGCCCAGACGCGCCGCACCTTTGCGCAGCAGCTCGTTGTTGCTGTTCGGGGCTGCCAGCCAGGGGCCGATCGACAAACGGCGCTCGGCTTGAAGAAACCACGGCAGCAGCTGCTCGTCGCTCATCTCGGGCAAGGCGTAGCGCTCGCGCCAGAAGGCCAGTGTGCTCGACGGCGTGCGAAACGAACTCGTCCAGTTCACCGTGGTCGAGCCGCCAACGCACCGGCCTTGCAG
>JANMMH010000413.1:0-3016 GCA_031373055.1 Rubrivivax sp.
CAGCCCCGTGTAGCCACCGGGCGCGATGATGCTCATGCCCAGCCACAGCTGCTCGGCCGGCCCGGCCTCGCGGCCTTGCAGACGCAGGCAGCTCATGTCGAAGTGATTCGGCGCTTCGTAGCGTGGCGCCTGGTCGATGCGGGTGACGTTCATGTTGCTTGTTAGTCGTTCGATCAAGGGCGCAGTACGACACGCTGCGCGTCGCCACCCAGCACGCGGCGGTACGCCGTGAGTGCGTCGGCCAAGGCGTAGCCGCCGTCGTCGCGTAGCGGGAACGCTTGTAGCGCACCGCTGTCGAAGCCGTCGCTCTTGGCAGCCAGCCGATCGGCGCTGGCCACACAGTCCAGCGCCAGCGTGTCGATGCCCACAAAGCTGTGCATGCCACGGTAGAAAGTGAAGATGTCGAAAGGCACCGGCCGCTCGACGGTGGCGATGAAGATCTGTGTCGCACCTTTGGCCATGGCAAGGTTGGCGGCTTCAAAGTAGGGGCTGCCCACGGTGTTGAAGACGATGTCGGCGCCACGCCCACCGCTCAGGGCGCGCAGCCTTGCGCCGACATCACCCTCGCGCGCGTCGAGCACCTGAACCTCGCGGCAGGTGTGGCCCGTGAACGTGGCGCCGCGCTGCACCGCGATGACCTGCGCGCCGGCCATCGCGGCGAGCTGCACCGCCGCCTGGCCGACCTTGCCGTTGGCGCCCATCACCGCCACCACCTGCCCGGCTTGCGGCAGGCCGCTGCGGCGGAAACCTTCATACGCGGTGACGAAGGGCACGCCGACACTGCCGGCCAGTTCCAGCGTCAGCGCGCGCGGTTTGTCGCGCAAGGCGGCCACCGGTACTAACAGGCAAGATGCGTGGGAGCCGTCGCGCGTGATGCCGAGGTCGCCGCCCGAGCCCCAGACCTCGCGGCCCAGCCACTCGGCGGGGCCGGCGACCACCGTGCCGGCGTAGTCGCGGCCAGGGCTGCGTGGGAACACGGCCTGCGGCATGATGCCCAGAGCGGCCTTCACGTCGCTGGGGTTGACGGCCGCCGCAGCGACACGAATGAGCGCTTGGCCCAGGCCGGGCGTGGGTAGGGGCAGCTCGGCAAGCGTCGGCGCCAGCGTGTCGAGGCTGGCGGCCTTTTCAAGCACGCGAAGCGCGGTGTAGTGGGTGTTTCTCACGGGCGGCTCACAGACTCAGGCTTTGATCGGCAGCGTCAGCAACTCGCGCGCTTGCATCGGCGTGGCCAGCTCGCCGCCCAGGTCGCGCAACACGCGCGCGGCTTTGCGTACAAGTTCGGCGTTCGACGTGGCCAGCACGCCCTTGTCGAGGTAGATGTTGTCTTCCAATCCGACGCGCACATGGCCACCGGCGAGCCAGGCCATGGCCACCATCGGGAACTCATGCCGGCCGATGCCGAACGCCGCCCAGGTCGCCCCTGCGGGCAGCAGGCTGCGCGCGTAGAGCAGCGTCTCGGGTGAGGCGTTGAAGCCGTACTTCACGCCGGTGACGAAGGTCCACAGGCCCGGGCCTTGCAGCGTGCCGTCAGCGATGACGTCGCGCGCCAAATGCATGTCGCCGGAGTCGAAGATTTCCAGCTCGGGCATCACGCCGGCCTCGCGAATCGCGCGCGCCATGATGCGCACGTTGCGCGGTGTGTTGATGACGACGTCGCCGCCCGAATTCATGGTGTTGAGGTCGAGCGAGCAGATGTCGGGCTTGAGCGCCAGCACATGCGAAACGCGCTGCAAGGGCGGCAACAAGGTGCTGCCGGGTGCCGCCACACGGGGGTTGTCTTCACTCGGGATGAAGCGCCCGCCGGGGCCGGTGGTGAGGTTGATGATGAGCTCACGATTCGCCGCGCGGATGCGCTGCACCACGTCGCGGTAGAGCTCAAGCTCCATCGACGGCTTGCCGGTGGCCGGGTCGCGCACGTGGATGTGCACGGCGGCCGCACCCGCCTCGGCGGCAGCCAGGCACTCGTCGGCAATCTGCGCCGGTGTGATCGGCAGGTGCGGCGTCTGCTCGGGCTTGGTGAGGTTGCCGGTGACGGCGCAGGTCAGGATGGTGGTCATATCAACTCGAGTGTTAGAACTTGGACGCTAGAGATGACGCCCACCATCCACCACGATGCGAGTGCCGGTGGCATAACGCAGCGTGGTGGCGCAGGCCTGCACGGCGGCGGCCACGTCGTCGACCGTGCCCACGCGGCGCAATGGGATGGTGGCAGCAGCCTTCTGGTTGAAGTCGGCGCCGCGTCCGGGCACGAAGCTCGAATCCACCACGCCCGGACTGACCGAGAGCACGCGCACGGCCGGCGCCAGCGCTCGCGCCAGCGCGTCACCCACCAGGTCGGTGGCGGCTTTGGCGCCGGCGTAGGCGAGGTTGCTGCCGGTGCCGGTGAAGCCGGCGATGGACGAGATGTTGACGATCAAACCGTCGCCCGAGGCCTTGAGCAAAGGCAGGAAGGCGCGCACGGTGGCCAGCACGCCGCGAAAGTTGACCCGCATCATGTCGTCGATGAGCTCGTCGCTCAGCGCGTCGAGGTCGGCTGCGGGCACGGCGCGTGTGTGACCGGCGCTGTTGATGAGGACGTGCAGCGTGCCAAAGTCGGCCGCGAGTTGCTCTGCGGCGGCTTGCAGCGTGGCGCTGTCGGTCACGTCGGCGCGCAAGGCGAGGTGCCCGCTGCCAGGCAGGCCGTTGGCCTGGGCTTGTGCCGCCGCCTGCTCACCACTGCGGTAGATCAAGGCGCAGCGTGCGCCCAGGCTTGCCAGTCGCCGCGCGCTGGCCAGGCCGATGGCGCCCAGGCCGCCGGTGATGACGACGTGTTTGCCGTCCAGGCGCTCGGTCGGGCTGAAGCTTGAAGAGGAGGTCATTTTGGGTGTTAGCAAGACACTAAGAAGTTATCCGTAAATAGTACACTCTCGTCCCGAGCCGCACTTCGCGCGGCGATCGGACGAAGGCATGGCAACACGCAAGCGAGTTGACTCATGGGTAGTGACCGATGATTTCTGGCAGCGCGTCGAGCCGCTGA
>JANMMH010000436.1:0-3818 GCA_031373055.1 Rubrivivax sp.
CTGCGGCGCCAACATGAATTTCGACCGCCTGCGCTTCGTGGCCGAGCGCGCTGAATTTGGCGAGCAGCGCGAGGCCCTGTTCGCCGTCACCATCCCCGAAGCGCGCGGCTCGTTCAAGCGCTTTTGTGAACTCATCGGGCCACGTTCGGTGACGGAGTTCAACTACCGCATCTCCGATGCCCACGAAGCGCATGTCTTCGTCGGCTTGACGATCAGCCGGCGGGATGAGGCGCAGCGCATCGAGCGCCACTTCGTGCGCCAAGGCTTCAACACCGTGAACCTGAGCGACGATGAACTGGCCAAGGAGCATGTGCGCCACATGGTCGGTGGGCGCTCGGAACTGGCGCGCGACGAGCGGCTCTTTCGCTTTGAATTCCCCGAGCGCCCGGGGGCTTTGATGCGCTTTTTGGCGGCCATGCATCCGGGCTGGAACATCAGCCTCTTTCACTACCGCAACCAGGGCGCCGACTATGGCCGCATCCTCGTCGGCATCCAGGTGCCCAAGGGTGAAGAGCGCGACTTCGCCGAGTTCCTGACCACGCTGGCCTATCCCTTCATCGACGAAACGGCCAACCCTGTCTACCGTCTCTTCCTACGCTGATTCCTGCGCTGATTCCTGCGCTGAGCGGCCCCACTACACTGAACGCCATGGCTTCGCGATCGCTGGTATCACCCACTTCCAACCCGCCGCTCGAAATGGCGCTGCTGGAGAAAATCGACCGCCGCAACCAGGGCGGCGGCAGCCTCGGCGAGCTTGAGCCGCTGGCGGTGCGCTTGGGGCTGATGCAGAACTCGCTCAAGCCGCGTTTCTTTGACCCGCAGATGCTGATCTTCGCGGCCGATCATGGCATCGCGGTGGACGGTATTGGCGGCCCGCACCAGCCCAGCACCCACGACATCGTGAACCAGCTCATCGGCGGGCGTTTGCCGCTGTCGGTGTTTGCGCGCGCGCAGCAAATCGAGCTGAGCGTGGTGGACTGTGGCGTCGCCCAAGACCTGCCCGCACACGACCACCTCTTGATGCGCAAGATCGCGCACGGCACACGCAACGCCAGGTTGTCGGTGGCGATGAGCGTTGAGCAGGCGCATGCCGCCATGCGCGCTGGCATGGAGATCGGCGACAAGCTGCGTGGCAACGCCGTGGTGTTGGCCGGCCTGGGCGTGGGCTCCAACGAAAGTGCCGCCATGGTCTTGGCGCGTTTGAGCGACACGCCTGTGCGCGAACTCATGCTGAGCGCCCCTGCCTATGAAGGCGACCCGCCCTCACCGGCGCAGGACATCGTGAAGAAGACGCTGCAGCGCCACCGCGGCGTGAGCGACCCCGTCGAGGTGCTCGCCGCCCTGGGCGGCTTTGAAATCGCCGTCATGGTCGGCGTGATGCTCATGGCCGCGAGCAAGCGACACCTGCTGCTGGTGGACGGCATGCCTGCGTGCGCCGCCTTGATGCTGGCCTCTCGCATCGCGCAGCCAGTGACCGACTATTGCGTCTTCTGCCGCAGCCACCCGCAGCGTGGTCTGGACAAGACGCTGTCGCTCTTTCGCGCCACCGCCTTGATGGAACTCGGCCTGGACCACACCGACGGCACGGGCGCCACGCTGGCCTGGCCCTTGGTGCGCAGTGCGGCGGCCTTGTTGACCGATGTGCTCGAAGGTGATGACCCTGGGCCGTCAGCACCGACACCGCTAGCGGACGGTGACGACGCGCCACTGGCGCACCTCTTTCCGGGTGAACGCCTGTACTGAGACAAGCGCCGCGCCGAAGCTCAGCGCGTCTGCAAGCCAGCGCGTCCCGGTGGCTGGTTCTGGCTGCCTGGCATCGCGGAAGGTGTCAGTGGCGTTCCGTCGTTGGCAGCCATGGGCGGCGGCTGGCGGCCCGGCGGCATGCGCGGTTGCGAGGGTGGTGGCGGCACGATGACGCTGGCCGCCTCGGGGGTGGGCTGCGGATTTTGCAAATTCGGCAGGCTGCCGGTGGCCGCCACGGGCAAAGGCGGCATCTGCAAGGTCGCCTGCGTGGGCCCGTCCCGTGGCCCAAGCGACACTGCACGCGCCTGCACGGCCTGCAGCACGGTGTTGCCGTCCACCACCGCGCCGACGCGAAACGCGCGCGCCGGTTTGCCGTCAACCGCGATCAGCGCCACCCCACCCCGCGAGCGCTGCTCGCCGGCACGCGGTGCGAGCACGCCAATGAGTTGATAACGCGCATCAGGAGGTGGCTCGGCAGCCGCCACCACAGGTGCCAGCACCGGCTCGGCACCCAGCATGCGTGACCAGTCGGGTGCTGCTGCCAGGGGCGTGGCGGCGAGCGTGGCATGGGCCGGCAGCGCGGGCGTGCGGGTCAGCAACTTGAAGCCCCAAAAGACCACGCTGGCCGCCACCGCGGCGGCCACGGCAAAGAGGGCAAGGCTCGTGATTCGCGGCAACATGCAGCCATTATGATGGCCCGCACCCAGGTGACTTGACCAACCGCGCCCATGAACACATCGCTCCGATCGACTGCGCACCCCCTGCCCCGGGCGGAGTGGCGCGCCCGCGGTTTCACCTTGATCGAGCTGATGGTGGTGCTGGTCATCATCGGCGTGCTTGCCGCGCTGATCGTGCCCAACGTGCTCGACCGCACCGACGACGCACGCATGACGGCCGCGCGCACCGACGTCAACAACCTGATGCAGTCGCTCAAGCTTTACAAGCTCGACAACCAACGCTTTCCCAGCAGCGAACAAGGCCTGGACGCGCTGGTGCGCAAGCCCACCGCCGGCGCCGTGCCGCCGACCTGGAAGCCCTACCTCGACAAGCTGCCCAGCGACCCCTGGGGCCGGCCCTACCAGTACCTGAGCCCGGGCATCAAAGGCGAGATCGATGTCTTCAGCCTGGGCGCCGACGGCCAGGCCGGTGGCGACGGCAAGAATGCCGACATTGGCTCCTGGCAGTAGTTCGCGCAAGCCAACGCGCGCACATTCGCGCGGCTTCACGCTCATCGAGCTGATGGTCGTGATCGCGATCATCGCCATCGGCGTCGCCGTCGTCTCGCTGGCGTTGCGCGACCCCACTCAAGACCGCCTCGAGCGCGACGCCACGCGCCTGGCCGCGCTGCTGGAGATGGCCCGCGCCGAAGCCCGCGCCAGTGGCCTGCCTGTGGTCTGGATCCCCGCGGTGTCTGAGCGCGACCCTGTGCCTGGCGCTGCCGGGTTGAGCGCGCAATTTCGCTTCGTCGGCCTCAGCGCCAAAACCCCTTTGCCCAGCCATTGGCTTGACACGCGCGTGCAGGCGCAGGTCATCAGCGGCGCCAACCTGCGCTTGGGGCCTGAAGCGATCTTGCCGCCGCAGCGCGTGCTCTTGAGTCTTGAGCGTCAGCGCATCGAAGTTGTTAGCAATGGGCTGGAAGCGTTCACTGTGGTCAACCTGCCCGCCACGCCATGACCCGCCCGCCGCGCGGCTTCACGTTGATCGAAGTCATGGTGGCGCTGGCCATCGTCGCCGTCGCACTCGGCGCGGGCCTGCGAGCAGCCGGCGCGCTGACCGACAACGCGCAGCGCCTGGCTGAAGTGACGGCCGCGCAATGGTGTGCCGACAACGAGCTGACCGTGATGCGGCTGAGCAAGCGCTTCCCTGACATCGGCGAGGCCGAGTTCAGCTGCGAACAGCTCGGGCGCACCTACCGAGGCCAACTGCTCGTGCGCCCGGCCGGCTTCAACCCCGACTTCCGCCAGGTGCACGCCAGCATTCGCAACGACGCTGGTGTGCCGCTGCTGACGCTGACCACCTTGGCGTCGCGGCGATGAGGTCGCGCGCCAAACGCCCGATGGGCTTCACGCTGGTGG
>JANMMH010000451.1:0-4313 GCA_031373055.1 Rubrivivax sp.
TGGCGCGCCACCTGGGCGCGCTGGCTGTGCGCCGGCGTCGGCGCTGCCGTGATGGCGATGCCCTTCCTCTGGTCTACCGCCAACGCTGCGGCCTATCTGTCGGACACGCTGGTGGGCGCCCTCATCTTCGGCCTGGCCGTGTGCAGCAAGCCCGAGCCAGGTTCGTCGGCCGTCGCGGCGCTGACCGGGCCCAGCGTGCCGCCGGGCTGGAGCTACAACCCATCGGGCTGGGCGCAGCGCCTGCCCATCATCGTGCTGGCCCTGCTGGGCCTGTACGTGTCGCGCTACCTGGCGGGTTACCAGCTGGGGCACATCCCGGGGCTGTGGGACCCGTTCTTCGATGGTTCTGCCGCCGACCCGCGCAACGGCACCGAAGAGATCGTCACGTCGTGGGTGTCGACGGCGTTTCCGGTGTCCGACGCGGCGCTCGGTGGCTACACCTACCTGCTGGAGATCCTCACCGGGCTGGTGGGGTCGCGCCAGCGCTGGCGCACGGCACCCTGGCTCGTGCTGCTGTTCGGCCTGATGATCGTGCCGCTGGGCATGACGACGATTCTCTTCATCGTCATCCAGCCGGTGGTGCTGGGCACCTGGAGCACCCTGGCACTGGTGGGCGGTGCGGCCGTGTTGCTGCAGATTCCCTACTCGCTCGACGAGTTGCTGGCCACCGGCCAGTTCCTGCGCCGCCGCGCCAAAGCCGGCCAGCCCTGGCTGCGCGTACTTTTTGTGGGCGACACCGACGACATGGCCGTGACGGGCGATGCCAAGCCGGTGGAGGACCCCGTCGACGAATTCGACCAGCCCGCCGCTGCGGTGCTGAAGTCCGCGGTCTTCGGTGGCGTCAGCTTGCCCTGGAACCTGGCCGTGGCCGGCGTCGTCGGCCTGTTCCTGCTGTTCACGCGTGTCACGCTGGGCGCCGAGGGCAGCCTGGCCAATGCGCATCACATCATCGGCTCGCTGGTGCTGACCGTGGTGTCCATCGCTGCGGCCGATGTCGCCCGGCCTGCGCGAGCGCTCAACGCACTGCTGGGTGTCGGTTTGATGAGCGTGCCGCTGGTGTTCGATAGCGACGGCGCGACAACCGCCGTCACCGTTGGTTTGGGGCTGGCGCTGGTGCTGCTCAGCATTCGGCGCGGACCGATCCAAGAACGCTATGGCAACTGGAATCGCCGGTTGGTCTGACGCGGCCAGGCAGCCGACCGGCACCACCGGCCGCAGCGCATTGATCGTTCAATTTTTCTTGATGAAGGCGGACCCGATGAGAAAGCTGATTGCAACGACATTCGTGTCGCTCGATGGCGTCATGCAAGCGCCCAACCGCCCTGTTGCTCAACGCAGCGAAGACGCATGTGGTCGCCAGAACCTTGGCGACACTGCACTGGAACAACTTGAGTCTGCTGCGCGGTGAGGTGGCTGTGCCTGCGGCGCAGGCGTACTGCGCAGCACCCACATGCCGGCTGGCGTCGTTCACACGGGTTCTTTCGTTCCAGACCAGCCGCGCGATATGGCACTCACTAGGCGCGCGAAGCCGGCACGCCAAACCCCCTGAACGAGATCCGGTCCGTCAATCGTCAGCGACATGCCGTCGCACCGTCGAATTGCCGTCCATGTCGTCCAGGGCCCTGTGATGCCTTGCCTGTGTCGTCGATCGAGCAGGTCGGCGCCGCAGACTCACTGCGTGCGCCAACGCACGGACTCCTTTGGGGCTAGCAGCGTACGGTCCTTCAACGATCAACGGAGCTGAAGGACCACCATGAGCTACATCGACGGATTCTTGATTCCAGTGGCAGAAACCAAGAAGGCGGCGTATCGCGACGTCGCGACGAAATCAGCCGCACTGCTGAAGGAATTTGGCGCCACGCGCGTCGTCGAATGCTGGGGTGACGCCTTGCCCGACGGCAAGGTCACCGACTTCAAGCGCGCGGTGAAGGCCGAGGGCGACGAAACCGTCGTCTTCTCGTGGATCGAATGGCCCTCAAAGGCGGCGCGCGATGCCGGCAACGAAAAGTTCATGAACGACCCGCGCATGAAGGCGCTGGGCGACATGCCCTTCGACGGCAAGCGGATGGTCTACGGCGGGTTCGAGCGGCTGCTCGACTTGTGATCAACCATTGCTCGACCCCACCTCCCCACCACCACCCGCGAGAAATTCGACATGAACGTTCAAGCCTACCTGTCTTTCAGTGGCCGCTGTGAAGAAGCACTGGAGTTCTACAAGAAGTCCATCGGTGCTGAAGTCGACGGGTTGATGCGCTGGAAGGACAGCCCCGACCAGGCCATGAAGTCGCCACCGGGATATGAGGAGAAGATCATGAATGCCACCTTTCGCATCGGCGACACCCGGCTGATGGCCGATGACGGCATGGGAAACGAGAAGCAAGCCGAGTTCAAGGGCATGACGCTCGTCATTGAAGTGGCAGACGACGCCGAAGCGCGACGTGTCTTTGCGGCACTCGGTGAGGGTGGGCAGGTCACCATGCCATTGATGAAAACGTTCTGGACCTCGTCGTTCGGCATGCTGACGGACAAGTTCAGTGTGCCGTGGATGGTGAACGTCGCAGCATCGAAAGCGTAGAGGCCAGCCGCCATGAACACAACGCTGCAGACACCCGCCATTGATCTGGCCAACCAGAACGGGGTGCGCTTTCCGAACGAAAGCGGCCCTTACCGCGAAGCGCGGGATGCGCTGTTGGCAGAAGAGATCGAACTTCGGCGTCACATCGAGCGCGTCGCGGAGCAACGGCGCGCGCTGCCGCCCGGCGGCACCGTGCCCATGGACTACGCCTTCGTTGGAGAAAACGGTCCGGCCCGTTTCTCGGAGCTGTTTGGCGACAAACAGACGCTGGCGGTCTACAGCTATATGTACGGACCGAACCGCGAACAACCCTGCCCGATGTGCACGTCGCTGATGGCCGCCTGGGATGGCGAAGCGCTCGATGTCGAGCAGCGCATCGCGCTGGTGATGGTGGCGCGCTCACCCATTGAGCGGCTGCTGGCGGTGAAGAAGCAGCGTGGCTGGCGGCACCTCAGGCTGTACGCGGATACGGTTGGTGACTTCACCCGTGACTATGTGAGCGCGGACGATGCGGACATGCCGGCCTTCAACGTCTTCACCCGTCGCGACGGCAACATTCGCCACTTCTGGAGCGGCGAAATGGGCGCAAGCACGGCAGACCCCGGCCAGGACCCGCGCGGTGCGCCCGACCTGATGCCGCTGTGGACGATTCTCGACAGCACACCGGAAGGGCGCGGGGGCGATTGGTATCCAAGCTTGAGCTACGACAAAAGCTGACTCTTCTCAATCTCGTTTCAATCCACCAACCGCAATGAAAGCGACGTCATCACTTCTCCGAGTGCCACCACGTCAACCGAAGGCCGCGACCTCTTTTTGAGGCGCGTCATTCACGCAAAGCCAGAGAAATTGCGAGCGCAAGGTTTCGTTGACGCGGCCTAAGGCACTTCAAACACAAGTCAGCCGCGTGATCGGAAAATTGTTCGTCGAACGACCCAATGCGCCGCGCGGGTTACCGCGTCACGCTGAACCCAGGCCCCCCAATTTCGGGCTCAACAAGGAACCTGACCGTGCTCAAGATTTATGGCTTTTCCAAAGTCAACGCTGGTGCGCGCGGCCACACCCGCGACCTGCGGGTGCTGTGGGCACTGGAAGAGACGCAACTGCCCTTCGAGCTCGTCGGCATGAACCATCCTGCGCACGACCTGACCACGGGCGCCTATCGACGGCTCAGCCCGTTTGAGCAGATCCCGGCTATCGACGACGACGGGTTCATGTTGTCTGAATCCGCCGCCATCCTGATCTACCTGGCCAAGAAGGCTGGCCGCATGATCCCGGGCGACCTTGCTGGTGAAGCGCAGGTTGTGCGCTGGTGCTTTGCCGCAATGAACTCGGTCGAGCCACCGCTGCTCAGCCTGATGGTGCTGGACTGGACCGCGGATGCCAGTTGCGGTGAACACCGCGAGTTCCTGGTCGGCTGGGTCCATCGGGTGCTGGCTAACCTGGAGCGCTGGTTGGCTGACCGCGCCTTCATCGCGACAGCCGATTTCAGTGTCGCTGACCTGCTGATGGCCCACGTGCTTTACTCGGGCATCAAGGACGAGAGCTTGATCGTGCCGTATCCAGGGCTCGCGTCGTATCGGGATCGTTGCCTGGCTCGACCGGCTTGGCAGCGAACCCTCAAGGAGTACTTCGCACGAGTTGAGGCTGGATAGGCGGCCATCCGCTGGACAGGTAGACGAACCTGCAGCGTACCGGGTTGCCCAGTTCGGCACCGACTCGCGGCTCGGCTAGATGCGCG
>JANMMH010000483.1:0-4872 GCA_031373055.1 Rubrivivax sp.
AAGGTCACCCTGGCCGACCTCGGCCAAGCCAAGCGCATCGAGTGCGGCAAGGAAAACACCACGCTGATCGACGGCGCCGGCGCCACCGGTGACATCGAAGCCCGCGTCAAGCAGATTCGCGTGCAGATCGAAGAAGCCACCAGCGACTACGACCGCGAAAAGCTGCAAGAGCGCGTGGCCAAGCTGGCCGGTGGTGTCGCTGTCATCAAGGTCGGTGCTGCCACCGAAGTCGAGATGAAAGAGAAGAAGGCCCGCGTTGAAGACGCCCTGCACGCCACGCGTGCGGCGGTGGAAGAAGGCATCGTCGCCGGTGGTGGTGTGGCGCTGCTGCGTGCACGCCAAACCGCAGGTGTCATCAAGGGCGACAACCACGATCAAGATGCTGGCATCAAGATCGTGTTGCGCGCGGCTGAAGAGCCGATGCGCATCATCGTCGCCAACGCCGGTGACGAGCCCAGCGTGGTCGTCAATGCGGTGCTCGCCGGCAAGGGCAACTACGGCTACAACGCCGCCAACGGCACCTATGGCGACATGATCGAAATGGGCATCCTCGACCCGACCAAGGTGACCCGCACGGCGCTGCAAAACGCCGCCTCGGTGGCCAGCCTGATGCTGACGACCGAAGCCATGGTGGCTGAGGCTCCGAAGGACGAGTCTGGCGCTGGTGGCGGCATGCCTGGTGGCATGGGTGGCATGGGTGGCATGGGCGGTATGGACATGTAAGACTTCCCGCGCCGCGTTGCGGCCGGAAAACTCGGCGGACCCAGGTCTGCCGGGTGTCTCACTCGAAGGGCTGCGTGCATAGCACGTGGCCCTTTTTCGTTGATGTGCCTACAGATGCGACATAGGCGTGCTTTTCTCGCCGCCCTACGAACTGCGTGCGTTGAATAATCGCGCGAGGAATTCGGCCCATGACCACACCCATCGCCCTGCAGAGCTTTGTCGACGACGAGCTGCTGCGCGCGCCTTTGGTGCTGGAAGTGGCGCTGCAAGCCACCATCGACGCGCTGCAACGTGGCCCCGCCATGATGGGCGCCAGCGAGCGCTCCGTGGCGTCCGACATCATCCACCGGCTGGGCACGCACCGGCCGCGCGTCATCGACCGCTATGTCGCTTCTTTGCGCGAGCAGGTCAGGATGGAGCTGTCTCAGCAAGCTGCGCAGTCGGGAAGCATTGGCGCGCGCACCACCGGCTCGCTGGCCTTGGTCGACGACGACGAAGTCACCATCGACGTCGTCATCTCCCACACCATCGAGGCCATCCAAAGCGTGGCCGAACATGAGCTGCGCGAGGTCTTGGCCTACACCTCGGCGCTGGTCGGGGACATGGATGTCGGCGCCGACCACAACCCATTTCGCGCCGAAGTGCAGGCGCAAGCCTTGTGGGCTGCGGCCCAGGCATTGCCCTTGTCGCGTGGGCACCAGCTTGCGTTGATGCGCCATGCCGCCATGCCGATGGCGCAAGCCCTGCGCAAGGCCTACGCCGCAGCCTGCGCCCGGCTTGACGGCGAAGGGCTGGAGCCTGCCGCCTATCGCACGCTGATTCCCCCGGCGGGCCCACGCACCTCGCGCCGGCTTGAGCAAGACGTGCTGGTGCCGATGGCGCCTTTGATGACGATGGCCTTGAACCTCGATGCTGGGCAAGTCGGCGTCGCGCGCATGGCGCCACAGGCCACACCGTCGGCCACAGTGGCGCCCAGTGGCTTCGAGCAACGCGTCAGCGCATTGGTCGGCAAACTTTTCGAATCCATGCTCACCGATCGCGGCCTGGCGCCCGATCTGCCCGCTCTGCTGGCGCGCTTACAACCCTTGGTGCTGAAAGCCGCACTGGACGACCCGGCGCTGTTGGAAAGCCCAAGCCAGCCGATGTGGCGTTTCATCGATCTCTTGGCCCACCTGGCGCTGGTCGACGAAGGTGCCGGCGGGCAAGCCCGCGCCAAACTTTTGCGCTTTGCCGGCAAGTTGCTGGACCAGCTTCGTGACGAGCCGCGCCACACCGCCCAGCTCTACGCCTGGGCCATCGAACGCCTGGAGCGTTTTGCCGTTAAGCGGCTGGATGAACGTTGTGCTCTGGCCGAAGCGCACATCATCACGATGCAGCAGCTGGACGACAAACTCGCGCGCAGCGACGCACCCCTGTCCACCCTGCACGGCGCACTCGACGTGACCCAGCTCGACACCGTGCCGGCCGAATTGATGGACCTGCCCGCAAGCCACAAGCCAGGCGCCGCCGACAACACTTTGCGTTGGCTCGCCAACCTGCGCGCAGGCCAATGGCTGCGCATGTTCCGCAAAGGCGGCTGGGTCTTTTCGCAGATGCTGTGGCCGGGCGAGCGCGGCGAAATCTGGCTCTTTGCCGACGGCGGCAACGACGACAGCTGGGCCATCCGCCGCCGCGCGCTCTTGCTGCTGCGCGAAGAGGGCCTGGCGCATGTGGCCTCGCCGCGCTCGCTGCTCAGCGACGCGGGTGCGCGCTTGTTGCGACAGGCTACGTCCTCGGCGTAGACGTCGCGGCTGCGCTGGCGCGCGTCAAGCGTTCAGACGGGCGTTGCAGCGGGCAGCGCCTTACGCGTCCACTGGTAAAGCGCCTCGGCGGCATCGGCCAGCCCTTGGCGCGACAGTGCCGAGAACAGCGTCACGCCGATGTCAGCAGCCTCGCCGGCCACGCTGGCCAACGACTCCTGCGCAGCCACCAACGCCTTCTGGCCATCGCGGCGGTTGAGCTTGTCGGCCTTGGTCAAGAGCACGAGCAAACGCACCTCGCCGGGGATGATGCGCGGCGCGAGCAAGGCCAGCAGCCGCTGGTCGAGCTCGGTGAACCCTTGCCGGGAGTCGATCATCAGCACCACGCCGTGCAGGGCCCGGCGCAACTGCAGGTACTCGGCCATCACGGCCTGCCAACGCAGCTTGGCAGCGCGCTCCACCGCCGCGTAGCCGTAGCCCGGCAGGTCGGCAAAGTAGGCGTCGGGCGCGTCTTTGGGGCCTAGCGCGAACAGGTTGATGTGCTGCGTGCGCCCTGGCGTGCGCGACGAAAATGCCAGGCGTTTGTGCTGCGCCAAGGCGTTGATGGCGCTGGACTTGCCGGCATTGCTGCGGCCGACGAACGCCACCTCGGGCAGCTCCTCCAAAGGCAGCTGGTCGAGCTGGCTGGCGGTGGTGAGAAAGCGCGCGCCGTGGCACCAGGCGAGAGCGGCTTTGGCCGCAGCTTCGGGGTCGGGGCGGCGTGGCTTAGAGGTAGGTGTCATGGGCCATTGTAAAATTGAGCGCTTTTCAACTGCTCGCGCCAGCTTCTGGCGCGCAGCCTGACCCGCTAAAAGGCCCCTTGCATGATGCTCATGAAGTTGACCGCCGCCCTCTTGCTTGCCACTGGCTTGTCCGCTAGCGTCATGGCCAACGAAGCCAAGGCCGCCTTCAAAGCCGACGCCGCCAAAGGCCAAGCCTTGGCCACCACCTGCATGGCCTGCCACACGGCCGACGGCACGCGCGGCAGCCCGGCCAATCCCATCCTGCAGGGGCAGCACCCCGAGTACATCGTCAAGCAGCTGCAAGAGTTCAAATCGGGCAAGCGCAAGAACGCGGTGATGTCGGGCATGGTCGCTGCCCTCAGCGACGACGACATGAAGCAGCTTGGCGCGTTCTACGGCGGCAAGACCGCCAAGCCCGGTTTTGCCAAGAGCAAGGACACGCTGGCGCTGGGCGAGAAGATTTATCGCGGCGGCATCCTTGAGCGCCAGGTGCCGGCCTGCGCCGGCTGCCACACGCCCAGTGGTGCGGGCATGCCCGCGCAGTACCCGCGGGTGGGCAGCCAGCATGGCGACTACACCGAAGCGCAGTTGATCGCCTTTCGCGCCGGCACCCGTGGCAACAGCGCGCAGATGGTGGCCATCGCCGGCAAGCTGAACGACCGCGAAATCAAGGCCGTCTCGGACTACATCGCCGGCCTGCGCTGAACCGCGCGCGTTGCACCGTGATGTCCGCATCAGGGCCGGTTCAGACCGGCCCTTTTTCATGGGCTTGACGTAAGCCCCTTGCCACGAACTCGACCCAAGCGCAGCGCTCATAGACCCCTGAACCCAGCCACGGAGTTGTCATGCACCTCGTCCAGAGTCGCGGCCCGAACCATCCCCATCCGTCAGAAATCACCCCGCGCGCGCTCTACCTGAACCGGCGGCAGTGGTTGGCGCAAGCGGCTGTGGCCGGCGGTGGCTTGGCACCCTGGGCAGCACGCGAGGCCATGGCGCAAAGCGCGCGGCCGGGCAAGTTTGCGCCGCTGGGCTCAGCGCGCAGCACGCTGCCCGGGGCCGTCACGATGGAGCGCGCCACCTCCTACACCGACATCACGAACTACAACAACTTCTACGAGTTCGGCACCGACAAGTCCGACCCCGCCCGCCACGCCGGCAGCCTGAAAACGCGGCCCTGGAGCGTGCTCGTCGAAGGTGAGGTGAAGAAGCCTGGCGTCTACGACATCGAGGCGCTGCGCAAGCTAGCGCCGATGGAAGAGCGCATTTACCGGCTGCGCTGCGTGGAAGGCTGGTCGATGGTGGTGCCCTGGGTCGGCTACTCGCTGTCCGAACTCATCAAGCAGCTCGAGCCCACCGGCAACGCCAAGTTCGTGCAGTTCACGACGCTGGCCGACCGCAACCAGATGCCCGGCATCCGCTCGTCGGTGCTCGATTGGCCCTACGTCGAGGGCCTGCGCCTGGACGAAGCCATGCATCCACTGACCTTGCTAGACAAGATGGCTTCGTGATTTCAGGCGGCCCGTCCCGAGCAACACCGTAGGTTGCGCGCCAAGGCGTGCCGAGCTACACCAATGCACTGGACCGATGGTCGGTCGGGTCATTGCGAATTTGCAAGGAGCCGGGCCATG
>JANMMH010000053.1:0-2315 GCA_031373055.1 Rubrivivax sp.
GCCACCGCCACCGCCATCGCCTTGCAGGCCGACAAGCTGATCTTCATGAGTGAGCTCGACGGCGTGCGTGAAGACGCGGCCGACCCGACGAGCGCCATCGACACCGAGCTTGCCTTGGCCGACGCGCAGCGCCTGCTTGCCAAGCTGCCCGCCCCCACGAAGCCCACTGACGTCGCCTTCTACTTGCAGCACTGCGTCAAGGCCTGCGAGGCCGGCGTCGAGCGCTCGCACATCCTGCCCTTCAGCGTGGACGGCGCGCTCTTGATGGAGGTCTTCACGCACGACGGCATCGGCACCATGGTGGTCGATGAAAAGCTGGAGAGCCTGCGCGAGGCAAGCTCCGACGACGTGGGCGGCATCTTGCAGTTGATCGAACCCTTTGAGCGCGACGGCACGCTGGTGCGGCGCGAGCGCGCCGAGATCGAGCGCGACGTCAGCAGCTATACGGTGATCGAGCACGACGGCATCATCTTCGGCTGCGCCGCGCTCTACGCCTACCCCGAAGCGCGCACCGCCGAGATGGCCGCACTCACCATCTCGCCCGAGGTGCAAGGCCAGGGCGACGGCGAGCGCATCTTGAAGCGCATCGAGCAGCGCGCGCGCGCCGCTGGGCTGGACAGCATCTTCGTGCTGACCACACGCACCATGCACTGGTTCATCAAACGCGGTTTCGCGGTGGCCGACCCCGAGTGGCTGCCCGAAGCGCGCAAGCGCAAGTACAACTGGGACCGGCGCTCGCAAGTACTGGTCAAGAAACTCACCTGAACCCCCTTGAAGGAGCCACCCATGGCCCGCACCGTGCAGTGCACGTATCTGAAAAAAGAAGCCCCCGGCATGGACTACTCGCCCTACCCCGGCGAGCTGGGCAACCGCATCTACGCCAACATCAGTAAAGAGGCGTTTGAGCTCTGGAAGAAGCACCAGACCATGCTGGTGAACGAAAACCGGCTGAACCTGGCCGACGCCCGCGCCCGCCAGTATTTGGCGCGACAGATGGAGCAGTTTTTCTTCGGCGACGGTGGCGACAAGCCTGTGGGCTACGTGCCGCCAGCGCCCTGAAGCGGCAGGCATTTTCACCGTCGCCAGCAGCGGCGCCACCCGCCAATGAGCGATACCGAGAACCATCTAGTTGAGAATGACTCGCGTTTGCGTTTAGAATGCGGCCACCACTTCAAGGCCGCTTTCCATGACCCCTACACGCTTGCTCTGCACACTGCTCGTCGCCCTGTCGGTGCCCCTGGCGATGGCCCAGCCCAAGGAACTCAACCTCTACTCGGCCCGGCACTACCAGACTGACGAAGCGCTGTACGACAACTTCACCAAGAAGACCGGCATCAAGATCAACCGCGTCGACGCTGACGACGCTGGTTTGCTGGCGCGGCTGCAAAGCGAAGGCAGCGCCAGTGCCGCCGACGTGATCTTGCTGGTCGACGCGGCCAGGCTCTGGCGCGCGGAAGTCGACGGGCTCTTTCAGCCCGTGAAGAGCGCCCTACTGAACCAGCGCATCCCCGCAACGCTGCGGGGCAAAGACGACGGCCAGGGCTCGATGTGGTTCGGCTTCTCCACGCGGGCACGTGTGATCGTCTACGACAAACAGCGCGTGGCCGCCGCCGACGTCGCCACCTACGAGCGACTGGCCGACCCCGTCAACAAAGGGCGCCTGTGCACGCGCTCAGGCTCACACCCTTACAACCTTTCACTCTTCGGCTCACTGCTTGAACAGCACGGCGCAGTGGCCACCGAAGCCCTGCTCAAAGGCATGCTGGCCAACATGGCACGCAAACCTGTGGGCGGTGATACCGACCAGATTCGCGCTGTGGCCAGCGGTGAATGTGCCGTAGCCCTGAGCAATACCTATTACCTGGCGCGGCTGATGCGCTCGCAAACTCCTGCTGACCGCGCCACCATGCAGCGCGTGGGCGTGGTATTTCCCAATCAATTGCAACAAGGCACGCACATCAATATTGCCGGTGGGGCTGTTGCCAAATATGCGCGCCACCGTGAAGCGGCCGTGTTGTTTCTGGAAGACCTCGCCGGCGACGAAGCTCAGGGTTATTTCGCGAATGGCAACAACGAATGGCCGGTGGTGGCCGGTGTGAAAATCGCCAATCCTGCGCTCCACGCATTTGGCGCCTTCAGGGCCGAGACGATGCCGGTGTCGCGCATCGGCATGAATCAGATCAAGGTGCAGCAGATACTCGATCGTGTCGGCTATCCGTGAAACCCTTGGCTCAAGGGTGCCGTGGCCTACGCAATAATCGACGCCTCTACAACCGATTTTGAGGCCACATCAATGAGCAAACCCTTGACCGAAT
>JANMMH010000520.1:0-2281 GCA_031373055.1 Rubrivivax sp.
CTGCTGCACCGCATGCGAGCGGTTCTTCGACAAGCCTTCGATGGTGACGATCTTGTCGCTGGCGGCCACGCTGGACAGTGGTGTCGCGCACGAGCGGCGCAGCTCGCCGTTGATGTGCACCGAGCACGAACCGCATTGCGCGACACCGCATCCGTACTTCGTGCCCGTCATGCTGAGTTGCTCGCGCAGGACCCACAAGAGGGGCGTCTCCGCTTCGACATCGACATCACGGACCTGGCCGTTGACATTCAGCTTGGGCATTGCGTCTCCATGGGGTGGCTGCTTGGATGGGGCAGATTGGCCTAGCCCAAGGTGGCGCGCAATCGGGGCAGACGAGGGTTGGCGCGTGGCCGCGCCAAACACGTGGCGCGCTGTTCCGCGCTGCGGGATCAACCCACCCAGGAACGCAGCTTGCCCGGGTTGAGCAGTCCTTGCGGATCGAAGCGCTGCTTCATGGCCAGTGCGGGGTCGCTGGCCATCAGCTGCGCGGCCGACAGCGCCGAGCGGTCCATGTCGCGCAGCTTGCCGCCGTCTTCCAAGATGTAGACATGCGGGTTGTTGATGGTGGCGCCGTGCTCGCGGTAGCTCTGCATGATCTGCTGCAACCGATCTTCAGTGCTGAAGCGCACGATCTGCAAGCCGCTGCACGTGTGCGCGCCGCTGGTCAGGCGGATGAACTCCAGGTGCATCATCACTTCGGGGGTTAGCGCCTGGTGCAGCGCCAGCACCTGCTCGCGTTGCCTGGCCGGGTCAAAACGGCTTTGGATGTAGGTGAGCTCTTTGTCGACCTTCAAGGCCTGCAGCGTGGTGTGGTTCCAGCAGTACTCGATCAAGGTGCGTTTGCTGGCTTTGACTTCCGCCGCGTCCTTGCGATAGGTCACCGTACCGCCATGGGCTTTGATGAGGTCGCGCACGGCGTCTTCGCTTGAGGCCGCGACCAGCATCAGCGCGGCGTGGCAGCCTGCGGGCAAGTGCGCCTTCAAAACGCTGAAGTACTCGGGGATAGGCGCAGCCATCAAGGCCAGCTCTTTCTTGACGAGGCCGGGCGAGTTGGCGTTGAGCGCGATGCAGAAGTCCAGCCCCGCCTCGAACGTCTCGAAGGTGGCGATGAGCTCCAGCCACGGCAGCGCCGGCGCCAGCGCCACTTCAAGCTCGAGCACGATGCCGTTGGTACCCCAGCGGTGGTGAAACAGCAGCGCCTCGGCGCCACGTACTTCCACGATTTGCGGCTCGACTTCCACCGACATCACGCGCGCTGCGAGCACGCTGCCCGCCGCCGCCACGGGGCCGTAGGTGATGGAGCCGGCGCCACCAAACCCGCCGCCAAAGAGGCCGCCGAGCGTGGCGGCACGAAAGGTCGACGGCAGCCAGCGCAGCTCCCACCCCGAAGGCTGGGCCTGACGGTCGAAGTCGGCCAGGCGGATGCCGGCCATGGCGCGGCCCACGCCGTCGCGCGCCCAGCCGAAGGTGTTGAGCGCACTCAGGTCCAGCAGCAAGCCGCCGTGTAGCGGCACGATCTGGCCATAGTTGCCGGTGCCCGAGCCACGCAGCGTGATCGGCACGCCGTGCTGCGCACATGCGCCCACGGCCAGGCGCAGCTCGTCCACGCTTGCGGGGCGCAGCGCCAGCTCGGCCACCTTGCCTTGCAGCTGGCGCTTGAGCACGGGGCTGAACCACGAGAAGTCCGAGGACAGGCGCGCGAGCTGCGCCGGGTCGTCGATCCAGGCCAGCTGCGGCAAGGCTTGCCGCAGGGCAGCGGCCGCGCCGGGTCGGCTTTCGCTAACGTTCATGCTCAGGGCATGATTTTCAGGTCACGCACGAACTCTGTGGAGTAGGTTTTGGCCAGCTCCACCTTGCTCGGGTCGATCAGCTTGGCCGAGACCAGGAAGTCGTAGCTGGCCTTGGCGCGCGCGTCGGTGATGACGCCGATGCCGCCGCGCGCGGCGTCGCCGCTGGTGACGATGCCCATTTCCTTGAGCTTGGCGACGCTGTAGGCCAGCTGCTCGTCCGTCATGTTCGGGTTGTCTTTCTTGATCATCGCGTTGGCCGGCGCCGGGTTCTCGAAGTAGCTCTTCCAGCCTTCGGCCGAGCCGCGCACGAAGGCGGCGAGCGCCTTGTTGCGGTCTTTGAGCGTCTTGTCCAGGCAAGCCACGGTGTTGGCGTAGGCGGGGAAGCCGAAGTCGCTGAACATGAAGGCGTTGGCCTTGGCGCCGGCCTTCTGGATGGCAAAAGGCTCGCTCGTGAGGTAACCCTGCTGCACGATGTTCTTGTCGGCCATGAA
>JANMMH010000231.1:0-1721 GCA_031373055.1 Rubrivivax sp.
CGGCGATGGCCCTCGGCGTTGACCGAGCCGACAGCGGGTTCGGACTTTTCCGCCATCACCACCCTGGCCCAGCGGATTGGCGAGGAATGGCAGATCGACGGCCACAAAACGTGGATCGTGAACGCGCAGCACGCCGAGTCGATGGTCGTGTATGCGCAGACCGAAGCCGGCAGTGGCGCGCGTGGCATCGCCGCCTTTTACGTTGACGGCACCCGTGCAGGCTTTGTGCGCGACAGCGCCGCCGACGGCAGCATCGGCGCCGGCGGCTTCCAGTTGTTGGGCTACCGTGCCCGCGCCCAGGAATTGCTGCACCCGCCCGGCCAGGCCTTCAAGGCCGCGCTGAGCTCGATCAACGGCGCCCGGGTCTATGTGGCTGCCATGTGTTGTGGCATGGTGGCCGCATGCCTGCAGGTGGCCGGCACCTACGGCGCGACGCGGCACACCTTCGGCAAACCCTTGCAGGATCACCAGGGTTGGCGCTGGGTGCTGGCCGATGCGGCCATCGACTTAGCGGCGGCACGGCTGCTGGTCGATGCCGCGGCAACGCACATCGGCGCTGGCGTGGATGCCCAAACCTCGGCGGCCCATGCCAAGGTCTTTGCCACCCGCATGGCCGGCCGCCACATCGCCGCGCTGATGCATGCCATGGGCGCCGAAGGCCTGCGCGAACAGCACCCGTTCCTGCGTCACCTGGCGTCGGCGCAGGTGGCCACGCTGACGGACGGTTCGACCGAAATGCTGCTGGAGCGGGTGGCCAAAGACCTGCGCCGCCCACCCTTGAGAGCCTGAGCGCCCGGCATCACGCAGCCTCCACGACCGGCCCCAACACCCGCCATCCACCCACAAACCAACCGCGAGAACACGATGCGCGTATTCCAGATCGAAGGCGATTGGGGCATGGACCACCTCAAGCTGTCCACCCGCCCCGAGCCCAAGCCCGGCCCGGGCCAGGTGGTGGTGAAGATGACGGCGTCTTCGCTGAACTACCGCGACCTCGTGGTGCCCCTTCGCGGTTATGGCAGCCACACCGGCAACTTGCCTTTGATCCCGGTGTCTGACGGCGCGGGCGTCGTGGCCGAGGTCGGGCCGGGTGTGCGGCGCGTGGTGGTGGGCGACCGCGTCTGCCCTACGTACTTTCAACGTTGGGTCAGCGGTGAACCCGACCTGGAGCGCCTGACGCAGTCGCTGGGTGGCCCCATCGACGGCACCATGACCGACTACATGTGCCTGTCGGAAGAAGGTGTATCCAAGGTGCCCGCGCACCTGAGTGACCTGGAGGCCGCCACCTTGCCCTGCGCCGCACTCACGGCCTGGAGCGCGCTGGTCACCACGTCCAACATCCGGCCTGGCGACCACGTGCTGGTGCAAGGCTGCGGTGGCGTGGCGCTCTTTGCCGTGGCCTTTGCCAAGATGCTGGGCGCGCAGGTGACGGTGATCACTTCGTCCGACGAGCGCATCCAGCGTGTCAGGCAGCTCGGAGCGGACACCACCATCAACTACCGCACGACACCCGAGTGGGCCAAGGCCACACGCGAGATCACCGGTGGGCGCGGCTATGACCTGATCCTCGAGCTGGGTGGCGAAAAGACCTTGCCGCAGTCGCTGCGCTGCATCCGGCCGGGTGGCACGGTGGCCATGATCGGCATTTTGTCGGGCAGCGCCATGGCCACCTCGCTGGGTTTGATCATCACGCGGCAGGTGCGCTTGCAAGGCGTGACCGT
>JANMMH010000540.1:0-3351 GCA_031373055.1 Rubrivivax sp.
CGCGCCTGCCACCGACGCCAGCACCTGCGCAAGGTGCTGCACCGCGCACCACCTGGGGTTTGCTGCGTGCGCCGGGCTTTCGCCGGCTGCTGGCCGTGAACTGGTTGCTGTCGATGTGCTGGGACGTGCACCGCTTTGCCGTGCCCATCATCGGCCATGAGCGCGGCTTTTCGGCCTCGACCATCGGTCTGATTCTGGGCACGTTTACCTTGGCCGTTAGCGGCATACGCCTGGTGGTGCCACTGCTGGCCCACCGCATGCGCGAAGCCCAGGTCATTGGCGGCGCGATGCTGGGTACCGCCGGCGTCTTCGTGCTCTACCCGCTGGCGCAAACTCCGCTGGCGATGGCGGCGTGCGCTGTGCTCCTGGGCTGTACGCTGGGCGCCGTGCAGCCCATGATCATGAGCACCTTGCACCACCTCACACCCGACCAGCGCCACGGTGAAGCGCTGGCCTTGCGCTCGATGGCGATGAACGGCTCCAGCACCGTGATGCCGCTCATCTTCGGCGCACTCGGCTCGGTGGTCGGCGCCGGCGTGTTGTTCTGGCTGGTCGCCGGCGCGGTGGGTTCGGGCGCTTGGCTGACGCGGCGCCTGAAGGTGCTTAGAACCTGATCGTGCCAGGCGGCGCGGGCGCGGTGTCGAGCTCGGTGCGCGCTGGCGTTGGCGCAGGTGTTGGCGATACGGCGGCGGGTGCAGCAGCTACTGGCGCGCGTTCGGTCATTGGCGTGGCCGCAGGTGCCGCCCAGGTGCGTGGCAGGCGCGACTCGCGTGGGTACCCCGCGGCATCAAGGTAGCCGCCCCATTCACCAGCCGCAAAGCCGCGCATGGCCTGCGCGCCGATGGTCAGGCTGGGCACGGTACGCCAGCCCAGCAAGCGCTCGAGCGCGGTGGCATCGTCTTCAAGCAGAACCCGGCGCTCGCTGTACGGCACACCGCGCTGCTGCAAGAGTTGCCGCCCACTGTCGCAAGGTGCGCAGTCGTTGGTGCTGTAGAGCGTGACCGGGAAGCGCGTGGCGATCTGTCGCAGCTCCAGCGGCAAGCTCAACAGGCTGCTGGGCTCGGCGGCGGGTGCCAGCGACGCACGCTGCAGGCTCGTCACACGCACGCTGGGGCTGACGGGCGGGCGGTCGGTGTAGGTCACGCTGCCGTCGGTGGCCACGACCTTGTATTGCGCCATGCAGGGCCCTGCGAGCACCAGTGCGATCAGCGTTAGCTTCTTTACTGCTTGCAATGCTGTCATGACGTGTACTCCTGTAGCGAACCCGTTCAGCCCTAGGCCATGCCTTGGTGGCGCAGCAGCGCATCCAGACGCGGCTCGCGCCCACGAAAAGCCTTGAAACTGTCCATCGCCGGGCGGCTGCCGCCACTCTCCAAAATGGCCTGGCGATAACGGCGGCCCGTGGCAGCGTCGAAGATACCCGACTCTTCGAAAGCCTCATAGGCGTCGGCCGACAAGACCTCGGCCCAAGCGTAACCGTAGTAGCCGGCGGCGTAACCGCCGTCGAAGATGTGCGCAAAGGTATGGGCGTAGCGCAGTCCGGGGTCCCATGGCGTCACAGCCACTTCGCGTGCGACCTCGGCTGTGAGTTCGGCCAGCTGTGCTTGCGCACCGGGCTCGTGGTGCAAGCGCATGTCAAAGAGGCTGAACTCGCAGTGCCGCAACATGGCCAGCCCGCTGACGAAGTTTCGCGCCGCACGCATGCGCTCGAAGAGTTCACGCGGCAATGGCTCGCCACTATCGACGTGGCAGCTCAGGCGTTTGAGCACGTCCCATTCCCAGCAAAAGTTTTCCATGAACTGGCTGGGCAGTTCGGCGGCGTCCCACTCGACGCCGGCGATGCCAGAGACGGCGGCTTCTTCCACCTGTGTGAGCATGTGATGCAGGCCATGGCCGAACTCGTGGAAGAGGGTGATGACATCCTCATGGCTCAGCAGCGAAGCCTGCCCGTCAAGCGGCGCGGCGAAGTTGCACACCAAGTGCGCCACGGGCAACTGCAGCTGCTCGTTGTCGGGCCGGCGCCAGCGCTGCTGCGCATCGTCCATCCAGGCGCCTGCCTGCTTGCCCGCACGCGCGAAGAGATCGAGGTAGAAGGCTCCGAGGGGCTGCCCTGCGCGCTCGACGCGATAGAAGCGCACGCTGGCATGCCATACCGGCGCGGTGTCGGCGTGGATGCTCACGTCGAAGAGCGACTGGATCAGCTCAAAGAGACCATGCAGCACATGCTCGGCGGTGAAATAACGTTTGAGTTGATTCGCACCGAAGTCGTAGCGTGACTGGCGCAATTGTTCGGTGACGTAGAGGCGATCCCAGGCTTCGAGTTCGGGTAGGCCCAAGGTCTGCGCCGCGAACTCGCGCAACTCCGTCAGGTCGCGTTCAGCGTGGGGGCGGGCGCGGCGTGCGAGGTCGCGCACGAAACTCAGCACGTCTTCGGGTGCCCGTGCCATCTTGGGCACCAGGGACAACTGCGCATAGCTGCGGTGGCCCAGCAGCTGCGCTTCTTCTTGGCGCAGTGCGACCAGCTCTTGAATGATGGCGGTGTTGTCCAGCGCAGGTGGGCCGAACTCGCTGGCGCGCTGCGCATGCGCGGTGTAGACGATCTGGCGCAAGGCGCGCGAGTGCGCGAATTGCAGGATGGGGCGGTAGCAGGGGCCTTGCAGCGTGAGCTTGAAGTCCGTGCGGCCTTCGGCCGCCGCAGCGACGCCGGCGGCTGCGCAGACGTCGGCGGGCACGCCGGCGAGCTCGTCGGCATCCACGTAGTGCGAGAACGCATCGGTTGCGTCGAGCACATGCTCGCCGAACCGCTGCGAGAGCTCGGCGCAGCGCTCTTGAATCTGCGCAAAGCGTTCACGCGCCGCGCCTCGCAGCTCGGCGCCGCCGAGCACGAAGTCGCGCAGCGCATCGTTCAGCGCCTTGCGTTTGTCGGCCGAAAGTGCCGTCGTGTGCGCCGCTTTCTGCACCGCTTTGTACTTGGCGTACAGCCGCTCGTCGCTACCGAGCCTTGTGTAGAACTCGGTCACTCGCGGCAGGTTCTCGCTGTAGGCCGCACGCAGCTCGGGCGTGTCGCACACGGCCTGCAAGTGGTTCACCGCCGACCAGCTTCGGCGCAGCCTTTCCACCGGTACATCGAGTGCCAGCGACAGCGCGTCGTAGTCCGCAGCGACAGCCTCGCTGCCCGCGTGTGCCAGCGCAGCGTCCGCCTGCGCCAGCAGCAGTGCAAGCGCGGGGCTAATGTGCTCGGCACGCATGGCGGCGAAGTCGGGTTGCGATCCGAGTTCGAGCAAAGGATTGGTTTTCATCGTGCACTGGCCTCCGCCGCTTCCAGGGTGTTGACCAGCAGCATGGTGATCG
>JANMMH010000549.1:0-2634 GCA_031373055.1 Rubrivivax sp.
TCGCAAGTTCGCCTGCGTTCGGGCGAAGTGCGCAAGATCCACATCGACTGCCGCGCCACCATCGGTGAAGTGAGCAACGAAGAGCACAACCTGCGCCAATACGGCAAGGCCGGTGCCATGCGCTGGAGGGGCATCCGCCCGACGGTGCGTGGTGTGGCCATGAACCCGGTGGACCACCCGCACGGCGGCGGCGAAGGCCGCACCGGCGAGGGCCAGCCGCAGGTGTCGCCGTGGAACACCCTGACCAAGGGCTACCGCACGCGCAGCAACAAGCGTACGCAGACGATGATCGTCTCGCGTCGCAAGAAGTGAGGCCTGAAAAGACATGGCACGTTCACTGAAAAAAGGTCCCTTTGTGGACCACCACCTGATGGCGAAGGTCGAGAGAGCTTCTGCCACCAAGGACAAGAAGCCGATCAAGACCTGGTCGCGCCGCTCCACCATCCTGCCCGAGTTCATCGGCGTGACGGTTGCCGTGCACAACGGCAAGCAACACGTGCCGGTTTATGTGACCGACCAGATGGTCGGCCACAAGCTCGGCGAGTTCGCCCAGACCCGTATGTTCAAGGGTCACCCGGCGGACAAGAAGGCCAAGAAGTAAGGAGCCGCGAACATGGAAACCAAAGCAAGCGTTCGCGGTGTGCGTCTGTCAGCCGACAAGGGTCGACTGGTGGCCGACATGATCCGCGGCAAGAAGGTCGGCCAGGCCATCGAGATTCTGAAGTTCACGCAGATGAAGGCCGCCGGCATCATCATGAAGGTCGTGTATTCGGCGGCGGCCATTGCCGAACACAACGACGGTGCCGACATCGACGAGCTGAAGATCACGTCGATCTACGTCGAACAGGGCGCCACGTTGAAGCGCTTCTCCGCGCGTGCCAAAGGCCGCGGCAACAGCATCAGCAAGCCCACCTGCCACGTCTTCGTGACGGTCGGCAACTAAGGAAGCGCAAGAGACCATGGGACAAAAAATCCACCCCACCGGCTTTCGCCTCGCTGTCACGCGGGCCTGGAGCTCGCGCTGGTTTGCCTCGCGCACCAACTTCGCCGGCATGCTGGCCGAAGACCTGGACGTGCGTGAGTACCTCAAGACGAAACTGAAGAGCGCTGCTGTTTCGCGCATCCTCATCGAGCGCCCCGCCAAGAACGCCCGCATCACCATTTTCTCGGCACGCCCGGGTGTGGTCATCGGCAAGAAGGGCGAAGACATCGAAGCGCTGAAGGCCGAGCTCACGCGCCGCCTGAAGGTGCCCGTGGCCGTGAACATCGAAGAGGTGCGCAAGCCCGAAGTCGATGCGCAGTTGATCGCCGACAGCATCACGCAGCAGCTGGAAAAACGCATCATGTTCCGCCGCGCCATGAAGCGCGCGATGCAGAACGCCATGCGCCTGGGTGCCCTCGGAATCAAGATCATGAGCTCGGGCCGCTTGAACGGCATTGAGATCGCACGTTGCGAGTGGTACCGCGAAGGCCGCGTGCCGCTTCACACCCTGCGTGCCGACATCGACTACGGCTTCTCTGAGGCCAAAACGACCTACGGCATCATCGGCGTGAAGGTCTGGGTCTACCGTGGTGACCGCCTCGCCAATGGCGACGCGCCCACGCTGGCCAAGACCGAGAACGACGACGACCGCCGTCAACGCCGTGGCCCGCGCCCCGGTGGTGACCGTGACCGTCCGGGTGCCCCGGGCGGCCGTGGCCGCCCTGGTGGTGACCGCCCCATGGGTGGTGACCGTCCGCGCACCGATGCCACGGCAGCGGCTCTGGCCGCAGCCCCCGGCACGGCCAGCGACGGCCCCAAAGGCCCCGCCGTCAAACGCGTGCGCCGCGCCACGCCTGCTGCCGGTGCCACACCGGCCGCCGGTGGCGACAGCAAAGGAGAATAAGGATGCTGCAACCCGCACGTCGCAAGTTCCGCAAGGAACAAAAAGGCCGCAACACCGGCATCGCCACACGTGGCGCCGCAGTGTCGTTCGGCGAGTTCGGCTTGAAGGCCACCGAGCGCGGCCGCATCACGGCGCGCCAGATCGAAGCGGCTCGCCGCGCGATCAGCCGCCACATCAACCGTGGTGGCCGCATCTTCATCCGCATCTTTCCGGACAAGCCCATCTCGCAAAAACCTGCTGAGGTCCGCATGGGCAACGGCAAGGGCAACCCCGAGTACTACGTGGCCGAAATCCAGCCGGGCAAGGTGCTGTACGAACTCAACGGCGTGCCCGAAGTGCTGGCGCGCGAAGCGTTCACGCTGGCCGCTGCCAAGCTGCCGCTGCGTTGCACCTTCGTGGCGCGCATGGTCGGCACCTGATTGGAGTGAGCACATGAATGCAACCGAACTGCGCGGCAAAGACGTTGCCGCGCTTGAGAAAGAAGTGACCGACCTGCTCAAAGCCCATTTCGGGCTGCGCATGCAAAAGGCCACCCAGCAGTTGACCAACAACTCGCAACTGGGCAACACACGGCGCGACATCGCCCGCGTGAAGACCATCATTGCCGAGAAGAAAAGAGCCGCGAAATGAGCGAAGCACAAGTTGTAGCCACTTCGGCCACCGCCACCGTCGCCAAGAACAAGCGCACGCTGGTCGGCACCATCGTTAGCGACAAGCGCAGCAAGACGGTGACCGTGCTGGTCGAGCG
>JANMMH010000562.1:0-5230 GCA_031373055.1 Rubrivivax sp.
AAGAAGAAGCTAGCCGACCAGATCCACGCGCGCGCGTTCGAGATCGGCACGCATGCGCCGCTGGGTGAGTACAACCAGCCCATGGCGGCAGGCAAGAACATCAGCGGCTTCTTCATCACCAACGGCAACATTTACTGGAACCTGAAGAAGCAATAACGCCGTAAGTAAGCGCCAGGCGATTCTTAGCATGTGGAAGTTCCTGGCGCGCCGGCTGCTGTCGACGATCCCCGTCCTGGTGATCGTCTCGCTGCTCGTCTTCTTGATGCTGCGCCTGACGCCGGGTGACCCGGCGGCGGTGCTGGCGGGCGACGCGGCCAGCACCGAGCAGATCGCGCAGATTCGCACCGGCCTGGGCCTGGACCGCAGCATCCCCGAGCAGTACCTGATCTGGGCCGGGCGGCTGCTGGTAGGCGACCTCGGCCAGTCGTACTACTACAAGACCAACGTCACCACGCTCATCGCCCAGCGCATTGAGCCCACGCTGTCGCTGGCCTTGGTCACGATCACCCTCGCCGTGTGTGTGGCGGTGCCGCTGGGTGTGCTGGCGGCGTGGCGCTTTGGCAGCTTGCTGGATCGCGGCTTGATGGCTTTTTCGGTGCTGGGCTTTTCGGTGCCGATTTTTGTGCTGGCCTATGTGCTGATCTGGCTCGTATCGCTCAAGCTCGGGTGGCTGCCGGTGCAGGGCTACCAGCGGCTTGAGGGTGGCGTCGGGCTTTGGCTGCGTCACCTCACCTTGCCTGCTTTTACTTTGTCGGTGATCTACATCGCCTTGATCGCCCGCGTGACGCGCGCGTCGGTGCTGGAAACGCTGGGCGAGGACTACATCCGCACGGCGCGCGCCAAGGGCCTGCCCGAGAGCGCCGTGCTCATCCGCCACGCGCTGGCCAATGCGGCGGTGCCCATCGTCACCGTCATCGGCATCGGCATCGCGCTCTTGATCGGCGGCGTCGTCGTTACTGACTCGGTCTATGCGATTCCGGGCCTGGGCCGCTTGACGGTCGACGCCGTGCTGGCGCGCGATTTCCCCACCATCCAGGGTGTGATCCTGCTGTTCTCGTTCGTCTACGTCGGCATCAATTTGCTGGTGGACTTCTCCTACGTATTCTTCGACCCGCGCATCCGGTATTGAGATGACGTCGTGACATGAACCCGGATCTCGCCAAACTCGAAGCCCTGTCGGTCGAAGCCGCGTCGGTGCAGGTGCAAATCAGCGCCTGGCAGCGCGTGAAGGCCAACCTGGGCGTGCGCATCGGCGGCACGGTGCTGGCCCTATTGGTGTTAGTCGCTTTCGCCGCGCCGTGGCTGGGCACGGTCGACCCCACGCTGTTCGACCCCGCCAGCCGCGACCTCTTGCCCGGCGCCACCGGCGAGATCACCACGCTCGACGGCGAAACCCTCAAGCACCGCTTTCTGATGGGCTCGGACAGCTTCGGTCGCGACATCCACAGCCGCGTCATCTACGGCACACAGGTGTCGCTGTTAGTGGGGGTGTGCACGGCAGTCGTGGCGCTGTCCATCGGCATCGTGCTGGGTCTGTGCGCGGGCTACCTGCGCTGGCTTGACGGCCCCTTGATGCGCGTGATGGACGGGCTGATGGCCATCCCCGCCATCCTCATCGCGATCGCGCTGGTGGCGATGTGGCGTGGCAGCTTGGTGACGGTGATCATCGCCATCGCCATCCCTGAAATACCACGCGTGACAAGGCTCGTGCGCGCGCTCGTGCTGAGCATCCGCGAAGAGCCTTACGTCGAAGCCGCCATCTCGCTGGGCACGCCGACGTGGAAGATCATGGGCCGCCACATCCTGCCCAACTGCGTGGCGCCACTGGTGGTGCAGGGCACCTTCATCTGCGCGTCGGGGATCCTGGTCGAGGCGATTCTGTCGTTCTTGGGCGTGGGCCTGCCACCCGACATCCCGACCTGGGGCAACGTCATGGCCGAAGGCCGCGCGCAGTTCAACCAGTACCCGCACAACATCTTCTTCCCGGGCGCCTTTTTGGCGGTGACGGTGTTGGCGGTGAACATCCTCGGTGACGGGCTACGGGATACGCTGGACCCGAAGATGGCCAAGAGGGGTTGAGGGCCGCATGCCTGACCAAGCCCCCATCCTCCAAGTCCAAAACCTCAGCATCGCCCTGCCCAGCGGCGGTGACCGCACTTCGGCCGTTAGCAAAGTCAGCTTCACAGTCGGCCGTGGCGAAATCGTCTGCCTGGTGGGCGAATCCGGCTCCGGCAAATCCGTCATCGCGCAAAGTGTGATGGGCCTCTTGCCACGCCAGCTGCCGGTCACAAACGGGCAGATCCTGCTTGAAGGCGAAGACATCACGCACGCGCAGCTGAGTCGCCTGCGCGAGCTGCGCGCCACGCGTATGTCGATGATTTTTCAAGAGCCGATGACGGCGCTGAACCCGGTCATGAGCTGCGGCGACCAGCTTGACGAAGTGCTGCGCCAGCACACGCAACTCACACCCAGCGAGCGCGCGGCCAAGGTACTGGCCATCTTGCGCGAGGTGCTGCTGCCCGAGCCCGAGCGCATGGTCGCGAGTTACCCGCACCAGCTCTCGGGCGGCCAGCGCCAGCGCATCATGATCGCCATGGCGCTGGTGCTCGACCCCGTGCTGCTCATCGCCGACGAGCCCACCACGGCGCTGGACGTGACCACGCAGGCGCAGATCCTCAAGCTCATCACCGAGCTGCAAGCCAGGCACGGCACCGGTGTGCTCTTCATCACGCACGACTTCGGCGTGGTCGCCGAAGTTGCGCACCGCGTGGCCGTGCTGCGCCTGGGTGAAATGGTGGAGCTGGGCAAAAAGGAAGACGTGCTGCGCCGCCCGCAGCATGACTACACCAAGCTCTTGATGGCCAGTGTGCCCACTCTTCGCGTGTTAGAGCGCCCAGTGGACGCCAGCGCACCGGTGGTGTTGTCGGTGCGCCGCCTCGCCAAAACTTACGACGACAAGAGCTGGTTCGGCAAGCGGCGCACGGTGCATGCGGCCAAGGATGTCAACTTTGAGATTCGCCGTGGCCAGACGCTGGGCATCGTGGGCGAGTCGGGCTCGGGCAAGAGCACGGTGGCGCGCTGCGTGGTGCGTTTGATCGACCCCAGCGGCGGCGAGGTGCAGCTCGGTGGTGACGACATCGCCTCGATGCCCGCCGCGCAACTGCGCCCCTTGCGCCGGCGCGTGCAAATCGTTTTCCAGGACCCGTACCGCTCACTCAACCCGCGGCGCAACGTCGGCCAGGCCTTGATCGAAGGGCCGATGAACTATGGCCTTTCGCGCGCTGATGCCATGCAGCGCGCGCTGGGCCTGCTCGACCTGGTGCGCATGGACGCCAGTGCGATGGCGCGCTACCCGCACCAATTCAGCGGCGGCCAGCGCCAGCGCATCTGCATTGCGCGCGCGCTGATGATGGAGCCCGAACTGCTGATCGCCGACGAGGCGGTCTCGGCACTCGATGTCTCGGTGCAGGCGCAGGTGTTGCGCCTCTTCGAGGAGATCCGCGCACGGCTGAACCTGGCCATGCTCTTCATCACGCATGACCTGCGCGTGGCCTCGCAGGTGTGCGACTTTTTGGCGGTCATGTCGCAAGGCGAGGTCGTGGAGTACGGCCCCGCGCACCGCGTATTCGCTAGACCTGAGCATGCCTACACGCAGGCCTTGTTTGCGGCAGCACCTGGGCGTGGCTTCACCTGGTAACGAGTTCAGGCTCAAGCTTCAGCGGCGCGTGCCGACAACCCATGGGAGCCTGTCTCATTGGAGCCCTGCATGAACGCCACCGCCGCTACCTTGTCGAACACCCCGATCGCTGACTTCACCAGCGCCAACCCGCACGCCCTGGCCGTTATTCTTGACGCCAGCGAGACCAAAAGCATCATCGCCTCGCGCGACATCTTCGACCTCTCGGGCGTGAAGCTCTGGGCGCGCGACCAGCCCGTCTCGCAGGCCTTGCAGCGCAAGCTGCTCGACCGCCAGCTGCGCAACCCGCTGGAAACTTGCTTGATGGCCGAAGATGGCGTCACGCCGCATTCGCTGGTGCTGTGCACCGAAGCCTTGCTGGCACGCGACACACCGCTCATTGCGCTCTTGCGCCCGCACGCCGCGCGCATCGTGCACGAGGCCGCGTATCTGCCGCTGCACAGCGTGGCGCAGTTGCTGCTGACAGCCGGCCAGGCCTCGCGACCGCAAGCCTTCGAGCACGCCGTGCAGGCCATGGCCCTGTGCGGCACGTTGATGCTTGCCCAGGGTGGCAACACCGTTGACGTACGCGCAGCCATGCTCGCCGGCTTGCTGCACGACCTGGGTGAGATGTACATCGACCCGCGCTACGGTGAAGCCGATGCCGACCGTGAACTCGACGTGCTGAGCTATCAGCAGCTGGTGGTGCATCCGCACATCGGCCACCTCTTGTTGCGCCAGCTCACCGACTATCCCGTAAGCGTGGCGCGTGCCGTGGCCGAACACCATGAGCGGTTGGACGGCAGCGGCTACCCGCATTGCCTGCAAGGCGACGCGGTGTCGCCACTTGGTCGCCTGCTGGCGGTGGCTGAGGCCACACTCGGTGTCTTGCGTGACGAAGCCAGCGAGCTCACACGCGCCAGCATCGCGCTACGTGTCGTGCCGGGCGAGTTTGACCTGGCCTGGGTCGGCGCTGTGAGCAGCGCCGCACGCGCCGCGCCGCGCCCGCAGGCCAAGCGCGCGTGCGACGAGTTGCAAACGCGCATGGAGCGCTTTGACGAGGCGCTGCAAGCCACGCAAGACCGCATCGGCGTGTTGACGCTCAGCGCCGAATCACCCGCACTCAAGGGCGCGCTGGTGTTGGCGCAGCACCTGCTGCATAGGTTGAACGTGGGCCGTTTGGCCAGCGGCCTGTGGCATGTCGACGCGGTGACTGACGCCGACCTTGCCGAAATCGACGCCGCGCAGGGCGAGCTCTTCTTCCGCCTGCAAGGCATCAAGCGCGCACTGCGCCTGCGTGCGGGTGCGCTGCCCGCAGCCGACCGCGAGCGCCTGGACCACCTGTGTGATGGGCTCGACGCCGTGGGGCGCTAAGCCGCCGATCAGTACCAAGGTGCGATCGATGGCATAGGTCTGCGCGACGCAGGAGATACCCTTTTTTGGGGCCGTCGCTGCAGGACGGGCAGGCGCTTGCGTCGTCCGGAGGCGGCGCGCGCAGCGTCAGCGTGGGGGTGGCCCGGCTACGTTTATGGAATGCTAATGCACTCCGCCGGG
>JANMMH010000592.1:0-1620 GCA_031373055.1 Rubrivivax sp.
AAAAGGGCTTCGTCATCGTCGGCCAGGACAGCGACGGTTCGATGACGCCGGTGGACCTGGGGATGGGATGGGCGCTGGCCATGAAGAAGCCCTACGCCTTCCTCGGCAAGCGCTCGCTGACGCGCTCCGACACCGCGCGCAGCGGCCGCAAGCAGCTGGTGGGCCTGCTCACCGAAGACCCGCAGACCGTGCTGCCCGAGGGCGCACAGATCATCGAGGCGCCGTCGGACGCGCGCCCGCTGCCGATGCTGGGCCACGTGACCTCCAGCTACCACAGCGCCTTCCTCGGCCGCTCGATCGCGCTCGCGGTGGTGGCCGGCGGCGCCGAGCGCCAGGGCCAGACGCTGTACGCCTGGGCGCGCGGCCGGGCCACTGCCGTGCAGGTGGCCAGCAGTGTGTTCGTCGATCCGAAGGGGGAGCGCCAGCATGGCTGACGCCGCCGGCGCCATCCTGCGCTCGCCACTGGGAGAGCACTTCGCCCAACTGAGCGCGCCCGGAGCGCGCGAGCGCGCCGGCATCCATGGGGCCGAGTGGGCGCACCTGGGTTGCCTGGTGCTGCGCGGGCGCGCCGACGACGGGGCATTCCATGCCGCAGTGCAAAGCGTGCTCGGCACTGCCCTGCCGCGCCAGCCCTCCACCTTCATTGCCGCGGCGCACAGCGTCGCGCTGTGGATCTCGCCCGACGAATGGTGGCTGCTGCTGCCGCGCGGGCGGCGCGACGCCACACTGGCCGCGCTGCACAGCGCCACCACCGGCCTGTTCGCCCAGGTGCTCGACAACAGCGGCAGCCTCGCCTGCCTGCACCTGGCCGGGCCGCAGCACGTGACCCTGCTGCGCCACCTGAGCCCCTACGACTTCGAGTCGCTGCGCATCGGCGGCTGCGTCTCGACCGTCTTCCCCAAAGCCAGCGTGACCGTGCTGCGTGGCGACGACGACGGCGTGCTGCTGCTGTTCCGGCGCAGCTTCGCCGACTGGATCTGGCGTCTCGTCGAGCGCAGCGCCGAGCCCTACGGCCTGGCGCTATGCGCGCCGCAGGACCTGGCCGCGCCGGGCTTCGCGGCGCTGCAGGCGGGCTCCTGATACGAAATAGCGTTCATTCGATTGGGAAGCAAGGTCGGCAAGCGACCCGTAGCGGGCATCCACAGGTGCAATGATCGACGCCTGAAGCGGTCTGTCGTTTGTACCTCGCGCAGCACAAGTCGGGCAATCGCGCTCGCGTTCGGCGTAAGGCACGCTGCCATTGGTGCCACATGGAAACAGCAGGGTGCGAATTGGCGCTCGACGCGATGACAATCTAATCGTGCAATCGACTGCAGGAATTGCTGAAACTGCTCACTCGCATGAAGGGGCCCATGGATGAAGGAAACAACAGTGCAAATTGCGAGCGTGGTCACTGAGAATCCAGAATTGAGCCTGCCACTTGGAAGTGAGCTTCACTTCGAAGCGAACAGGTTTCTGTTTGCGCCTGTGTTGGAGCACGACTCGTTGAGCAATCCGCAGTCATTTCTCGGTGCCGTTCTCTCGGTCGCCTTTCCGCATGCTCGCTATAACAACGTGCTTGGGTCCGCAGTCATGGTCGCACCAGGTATTGCCATAAGCGCCGCGCATGTGTTGCAGGAG
>JANMMH010000632.1:0-1515 GCA_031373055.1 Rubrivivax sp.
TGCTGGCGCCGCCGTTGGTGGCAGCCATCGCCGAGCGCATCGAGCGTGGTGAACAAAGCCTCTTGCTGCTGAACCGCCGAGGCTATGCGCCGGTGCTGCACTGCGGCGCTTGCGCCTGGAAGAGTGGCTGCGCGCACTGCACGGCCTGGCGCGTCTTCCATAAGGTCGACCGCACGTTGCGCTGCCACCACTGTGGTTTCACTGAGCGCGTGCCACGCGCCTGCCCCGAGTGCGGCAACCTCGACATCGCGCCCATGGGCCGCGGCACTGAGAAGCTCGAAGAGCAAATCGCCGAGCTACTTCCTAACGCCCGAGTGGCGCGCATAGACGCCGACAGCACGCGCTTAGCTGGCGCGCTCGAAGAGCAGCTCGCCGCCGTGCACGCGGGTGAGGTGGACGTGCTCGTCGGCACGCAAATGGTCGCCAAGGGCCACGACTTCCGCCGCATGACGCTGGTGGCGGCGGTGAACCCCGACACCGCGCTCTTCAGCAGCGACTTCCGCGCCGCCGAGCGGCTCTTTGCGTTGGTGATGCAGGCCGCAGGCCGCGCCGGGCGTGACGCCGAACAGGCCGCGCGCAGCGAGATGTGGGTGCAGACCCTCTTCCCCACGCACGCGCTCTACGCCGCGCTGCGCACCCACGACTTCGCCAGCTTCGCAGCAAAGCAGCTCGCAGAGCGCAAGAGTGCCGGCCTGCCGCCCTATTCGAGCCTGGCGCTGATGCGTGCCGAGGCCCCGCAAGTCGAAGTCGCCCGCGCGTTTCTGGACGCCGCCATGGCCCTGGCCGCGGCCATGCCCGAAGCCGAGCCGGTGACGATCTACCCCGTGGTGCCGCACGTGGTGGCGCGTGTGGCCGATGTCGAGCGCGTGCAGATGCTCTTGGAGTCGCATTCGCGCGCCGCCTTGCAGCAGTTTCTCGCGGCATGGTTGCCGCAACTGCAAGCCCTGCGCGCGGCGCACAAAGGCCTGCGGCGTTGGGCGGTGGACGTGGATCCGCTGGCGATCTAGGCGCCGGGCTTGTTCGATCCCGCCACCATCTCAAAACAAAACAGCCTGCACTCGATGGGCCCGTTCCACATCGGCACGCGGCGGCTTTCTTTCAGGCGCATCAGCGTGGGCAACTTCATCTCCGGGCTCAGGCACCAGGCGCTCCAGCCGGCGTAGTGGCGCTTCCAGTGGCTGGCCAGCGATGCAAAGAATTCGCCGGCGCCAGCGTTGCCTTCAAAGCGTTCACGCGCCTCGGTCTGTCCACGCCCTTTGGGTGTTAGGCGCTCGCCATAAGGCGGGTTGAAGATCATCGTGCCGCGCGCTGCGGGCGGCATCCGCTGCAAGGCGTCGGCAGTCTTGATCTCGATGGCGTGCGCGACACCGGCACGCGTGGCATTGCGCATCGCGAAGTCGCTCATGCGAAAGCTCACGTCGCCGGCGTGGATGGCTACGCGCGGTGCGTGCTGCTGCGCTTTCGCCTGCGCTTTCATGTCGCGCCAAGCGCTGCGCTGGGGCTCGAAGGCGATCT
>JANMMH010000634.1:0-4030 GCA_031373055.1 Rubrivivax sp.
GGGCAGCCACGGCTGCGGCCAGCGGCGCCACGTCCGCCGGAGCCACACCGCTCTTGCTGGCCTCGCCGCTGATGTTGACCTGGAGGCAGACCTGGATCGGTGGCAGGTTTGCGGGGCGCTGCAGGGCCAGCCGCTCGGCGATCTTCAGCCGCTCGACGCTGTGTACCCAATCGAAGGCTTGCGCCACGTCGCGTGTCTTGTTGCTTTGCAGCGGCCCGATGAAGTGCCATTGCAGCTGCGCGCGCAGATCCATCAAGGCCTCGATCTTGGCCACGCCCTCCTGCACGTAGTTCTCGCCAAAGTCCGACTGCCCTGCGGCGACCGCCTCGCGCACCGCCGCCGCGTCAAAGGTCTTGCTCACGGCCAACAGGCTCACGCTGTGCACGCTGCGGCCAGCATCGTGACAAGCGTTTGCGATGCGCGCCTGCACTTCTTGCAGCTTGGCTTCGATGTTCCCCATAATGGCCCGAGCTTACTTGCGCCCAACCTTACCTGGATCGCGCCCCCTGCATGGACATCACCCAGCTGCTTGCTTTCTCCGTCAAGAACAAGGCCTCCGACCTGCACCTCTCGGCGGGCCTGCCGCCGATGATCCGCGTGCACGGCGACGTGCGCCGCATCAATGTCGACCCACTCGAGCACAAACAGGTGCACGACATGGTCTACGACATCATGAACGACTCGCAGCGCAAGATGTATGAAGACACGCTGGAGTGCGACTTCAGCTTCGAGATCCAGGGCCTGGCGCGTTTCCGCGTCAACGCCTTCAACCAAAACCGTGGTGCGGGTGCCGTCTTCCGCACCAACCCGAGCAAGATCCTGACGCTGGAGCAGCTTGGCGCGCCCAAGGTCTTCGCCGAGCTTTCGCTCAAGCCGCGTGGGCTGGTGCTGGTCACCGGCCCCACGGGTTCGGGCAAGAGCACCACGCTGGCGGCGATGGTCAACCACCTCAACGAGAACGAGTACGGCCACGTGCTGACGGTGGAAGACCCGATCGAGTTCGTGCACGAAAGCAAGAAGTGCCTGATCAACCAGCGTGAGGTCGGGCCGCACACGCTGAGCTTTGCCAATGCGCTGCGCTCGGCCTTGCGCGAAGACCCCGACGCCATCCTCGTGGGCGAAATGCGCGACCTGGAAACCATCCGCCTGGCGCTCACCGCGGCCGAGACCGGCCACCTTGTTTTCGGCACGCTGCACACCAGCTCGGCGGCCAAGACCATCGACCGCGTGGTCGACGTCTTCCCGGCGGCTGAAAAGGAAATGGTCCGCTCGATGTTGTCGGAGTCGTTGCAGGCGGTGATCTCGCAGACGCTGTGCAAGCTCAAGGACGGCAGCGGACGTGTCGCCTCGCATGAAATCATGATCGCCACCTCGGCCATCAAGAACCTGATTCGCGAAAACAAGATTGCACAGATGTACTCGTCGATCCAGACCGGCCAGAGCCTGGGCATGGTGACGCTCGACCAGAACCTGGCCGACCTGGTGCGGCGCAATGTGGTCTCGCCAGCCGAGGCGCGATCTAAAGCCAAAATTCCAGAAAACTTTCCAGGGTAGGCCAAGCACATGGAACGCGACCAGGCATCCAAGTTCGTCAACGACCTGCTGCGCCTGATGGTCAGCCGCACCGGCTCCGACCTCTTCGTCACGGCCGACTTCCCGCCCGCGATCAAGGTTGACGGCAAGGTCACCAAGGTCTCGCCGCAGCCGCTCACGGGCCAGCACACGCTGGCGCTGGCGCGTGCGGTGATGAACGACAAACAGGCCGCCGACTTCGAGCGCACCAAAGAGTGCAACTTCGCGATCTCGCCGCAAGGCATAGGCCGCTTTCGCGTGAACGCCTTCATCCAGCAAGGCCAGGTCGGCATGGTCATGCGCACCATCCCGCAGACGCTGCCGACGATCGACTCGCTGAACCTGCCGCCGATCCTGAAAGACATCGCCATGACCAAGCGTGGCCTGGCGATCTTCGTCGGCGCCACCGGCTCGGGCAAGAGCACGTCGCTGGCGGCGATGGTCGACTACCGCAACGAGAACTCCTTCGGCCACATCATCACCGTGGAAGACCCGGTGGAGTTCGTGCACCGCCACAAGAATTGCATCGTGACGCAGCGTGAGGTCGGCATCGACACCGACGGCTGGGAGCCGGCGCTGAAGAACTCGCTGCGCCAGGCGCCCGACGTCATCCTGATGGGCGAGATCCGTGACCGCGAGACGATGGAACACGCCGTGGCCTTCGCCGAAACGGGCCACCTGTGCATGGCCACGCTGCACGCCAACAGCTCCAACCAGGCGCTCGACCGCATCATCAATTTCTTCCCCGACGAGCGCCGCGCGCAGCTGCTGATGGACTTGTCGCTGAACCTGAAGGCGCTGGTCTCGCAGCGCCTCTTGCCACGCGAAAGCGGGCGCGGGCGCGTGGCGGCGGTAGAGATCATGCTCAACTCGCCGCTGATCTCCGACATGATCTTCAAGGGCGAGGTTGGCGAGATCAAGGAGCTGATGAAACGCTCGCGCGAGATCGGCATGCAGACCTTTGACCAGGCGCTCTTTGACCTGTACGAGAACCGCGACGTGACCTATGAAGACGCGCTGCGCAACGCCGACTCGGTGAACGACCTGCGCTTGCAGATCAAGCTGCACAGCAAGCGCGCGCGCAACCCCGACCTGGCGGCGGGCACGGAGCACATGCGCGTAATGTGACGCGCGGGGTGACGCGTGGGGTGACGCGTGGCGTGACGCGCCACGCTGTGGGCAGAGGCGACCTTGGGCCGTGGCACGATGGCGGCCATCAACCCTGAGGCAGCCCATGAGCACACGCACTTACGAAACCATTCCCGCGCGCCACGTCGCCTTCATCGGCCTCGGCGTGATGGGCAGCCCCATGGCCGGCCACCTGGCCAGCGCTGGGCATAGCGTCTGCGTCTACAACCGCACCGAGGCCAAGGCGCGGGAATGGGCGGCGGCGCACAAGGGCCAGTCAGCCGCCACGCCGCGCGAGGCGGCTGAAGGTGCTGACGTCGTGTTCGTGTGCGTCGGCAACGACGACGACTTGCGCTCGGTGGTGCTTGGTGCCGACGGCGCCTTCGCCGGCATGAAGCCCGGCGCAACGCTCGTTGACCACACCACCGCCTCGGCCGAAGTCGCACGCGAGCTGCATGCGCTCGCCTCGGCACGCGGCCTGCACTTTGTGGACGCGCCGGTTTCGGGCGGCCAGGCCGGAGCTGTCAACGGTGCCTTGACGGTGATGTGCGGCGGCGACGCGCAGGCGTTCGAAGCGATGAAGCCCGTGGCGATGGCGTTTTCACGCGCGGTCACGCTGGTGGGCGCCAGCGGCGCGGGGCAGCTGGCCAAGATGGTCAACCAGGTCTGCATCGGCGGCCTGCTGCAAGGCTTGTCCGAAGCCATTGCCTTTGGCCAGCGCGCGGGCCTGGACATGAACCTGGTGCTCGACGTCATCGGCAAAGGTGCGGCGCAGAGCTGGCAAATGGACAACCGCGGCAAGACCATGGTCGCCGACAAATTCGACTTCGGCTTTGCGGTCGACTGGATGCGCAAAGACCTCGACCTGGTGCTCGATGAAGCGCGGCGCAACGGCGCCAAGCTGCCCGTCACCGCGCTGGTGGACCAGTTTTACGCCGACGTGCAGGGCATGGGCGGGCGGCGCTGGGACACGTCCAGCCTGATCAAGCGGCTGGGCTGACGCTGCGCACTTGCGGTGTTAGCGCGGCGCAGACTTGGGCTGCAAGGCCGCGAGCTCGGCCTCGCTGATCAGCTCAAAAACACGCACCACTTTTTGCACGCCGCTGATGGTGCGCGCGACATCGCTGGCGCGCGAGGCTTCACGCTCAGTTACCAGGCCCATGAGGTAGACGACGCCACGCTCGGTAGTGACCTTGAGCGCCTGCGCCTGCAAGTCCTTGGCGTCGATGAACGAAGCCTTGACCTTGCCGGAGATCAGCGAATCGCTGGAGCGCACGCCCAGCGCGCTGTTGCCGGCGATCGTCAGCTCGTTGACCACCGAGCGCACGTT
>JANMMH010000643.1:0-5904 GCA_031373055.1 Rubrivivax sp.
TGCTGGCGCATGGGGCTGTCGCTCAGCAGCTGCTCGCCCACGAAGAGGTGGCCTTTGAAGACGGTGCGGCCGTTTTCTGGGAAGGCGGGCGTGACGATGGCGACTCCTGCTTGCAGCGCGTCCATCAGCGCTTCAGCCACCGGGCCGATGTTGCCCTGGGCGGTGGAGTCGAAGGTCGAGCAGACCTTGAAATAGATCTGCGCCGCACCTTGTTCACGCAGCCAGCTTGCAGCTGCGAGCGACTCGCCAACTGCCTGCGCCACCGGGGCTGTGCGCGACTTCAAAGCCACCACCACGGCGTCGACATCGGGCACGGGTGCTCGCGGCACGCCAATGGTCTGCACCACGCGCATGCCTTGGCGCACGAGGTTGTTGGCCAGGTCGGTGGCGCCAGTGAAATCGTCGGCAATGCAGCCGAGCTTGAGGTTCATGGTTTTGGTGTGGGCAACGTGATACCGGGGAAGATCTTGATCACCGCGCTGTCGTCTTCCTTGGCATAACCGGCGGTCGAAGCCTGCATGAACATCTGGTGCGCCGTGCTCGCCAGCGGCAGCGGGAATTTGCTGGCGCGTGCGGTGTCGAGCACGAGGCCGAGGTCTTTGACGAAGATGTCGACCGCCGACAGCGGCGTGTAGTCGCCCGCCAGCACATGCGCCATGCGGTTCTCGAACATCCAGCTGTTGCCCGCGCTGTGGGTGATGACCTCGTACAGCGCCGCGGCGTCCACGCCCTCACGCAGCCCCAGGGCCATGGCCTCGGCGGCGGCGGCGATGTGCACGCCGGCGAGCAGCTGGTTGATGATCTTCACCTTGCTGCCCGCACCGGCTTTATCGCCCAGCTTGTAGACCTTGGCGGCCATGGCGTCGAGTGCGCCGGCGCAGGCCGCGTAGGCCTCGGGCCGGCCCGCCGTCATCATCGTCATTTGGCCGTTAGCAGCTTTGGCCGCACCGCCAGAGATGGGTGCGTCCAGGTAGAGCAGGCCGCGCTCGGCCAGGCGTGACTCGAAGCCGATCGAGACGTTCGGGTCGACGGTGGAGCACATCACGAACACCGCGCCGGGCTTCATGCTTGCGGCGACCGTGCCGCTGCCGAAGAGCAAGGCCTCTGTCTGCTCGGCGTTGACCACGACACTGATCACGACATCACAGGCGCCGGCAAGGCTTGCCGCCGAGCTGTGCGCCGTGCCGCCGTCGCGCACGAAGGCCTGCACGACCTCAGCCCGCAGGTCAAAAACATGCAGCGCAAAGCCCGCGCGGCGCAGCGATGTGGCCATGCCAGCGCCCATGGCGCCCAGGCCGATCAGTCCAACGATGTTTGCTTGTGTCATGCGCTGTTCTACCACCGGCGCATGAACTAGCACCGTGTCAAACGCCGCACCGACTTGCTCGCGACCCAATCGCGTGTGGCGGCGTCCATCGCCAGAAAGTGCGCACTTTGCAAATGCGCCTGGATCGCGGCGGCGTCGTCGTACAGCTCGTAGAGCAAGAACAGCGAGGCGTCGCCCGGGTCGCGGCAGACGTCGAATTGCCGGCAGCCCGGCTCGTTCGCAAGCGACGCGCGTGCGTTCCGGACGATGGCCAATTCAAAGGCCGCAACGTGCGCGGCGTGGATGCGGAATTCGACCACGAGTGCCAGCATGGTGGGAGTGGGTACCGGTGAGTCGTTAGTCGAGGCTGAGTTTGGCCTTCTTGGCCAGCGCGGAGAAGCGGGCGACTTCAGCCTTGATCTGCTGCGCCATCTGTTCGGGGGAATTGCCCACCGGCTCGGCCCCGGCCGCACTGAGCTGGCTGCGCATGTCGGGCTTGGCCAGCATGCGCGCCACTTCCAGGTGCACACGCTCAACGATGTTTTTGGGCGTGCCCGCCGGGGCCATGAGACCGAACCAGGAGGCGATGTCGAAACCGGCCAGGCCCGACTCCGCCAAGGTCGGCACGTCGGGCAAAACCACCGAGCGCTTGATCGTCGCCACTGCCAGCGCACGCAGCTTGCCCGACTGGATGTGCGGCAGGCACGACGCGACGGTGTCGAACATCGCCTGGATCTGGCCGCCCATCAAATCGGTCAGGGCCGGCGCACTGCCCTTGTAGGGAATGTGGCTGAGCTCGACACCGGCCATGTCGCTGAACTGCTCGCCGATGAGGTGGTGCGCCGTGCCCAGGCCTGTGCTGCCATAGGCGATCTTGCCCGGCTGCGCCTTGGCCAGTGCGATGAACTCGGCGACGTTGCGCGCGGGCAGCGCCGTGGGCACGATCAACACATTGGGCACCACCGCGACGACGCTGATCGGCAGCAGGTCACGCTCGAAGTCATAGCTGCGTTTGGCGTATACCGCCTGAGCGATCGAGTGGTGCACGGCGGCCATCAGCAGCGTGTAGCCATCGGGGGCGGACTTGGCCACGAACTCTGCGCCCAGGCGCAAGCCCGCACCGGGTTTGTTCTCAATGAGCACAGGCTGATCCCAGGCGGTCTGCAAACGCTGACCCACTGCGCGCGCTAACAAGTCGGTACTGCCGCCTGGTGGCGAAGGTACGACGATCTTGATCGGTCGTGCCGGATAAGTCTGCGCCCAGACACCGGACGCCACACCGGCCAGGGCCAGTGCGGGCGCGCCTTGCAGGAGGACACGACGGGTGTTGTTCATGGTTAGGGCACCCTTCAGAGAGAGGCAAGCAGTCGCGGCAACCACAGCGAGAGCTCAGGGATGTAGGTGATCAACATCACCACCGTGACGGTGGCGGCCATCAGTGGCCACAGCGCTCGGGTGATCTCACCGATGCCGGCCCTGGCCAGCTTGGCGGCCACGAACAGCGTGCCCCCTACCGGTGGCGTGTACAGCGCGATGGCCAGGTTGGCCGTCATCACGACACCGATGTGCACCATGTCCATGTTGAAGTGCTTGGCCAAGGGCAAGAACAGTGGTGCGCACAGCAGCATGGCCGGCAGCGGCTCGATGAAGATGCCCAGCAAGAGCAGACAGACATTGAACAGCAGCAGGAACATCCAGGGCTCGGTGGCCACGATCTGGATCCACGCGGCCATCTGCACGGCCACTTGCTCTACGGTGATGAGCCAGGCCATGGCGCCGGTGGCGCCGATCACCAGCATCACTGTGGCGCTGGTCATGAAGGCGTTGAGCAGCAGTTGCGGAATGCGCTGCCAGCGCAGGTCCTTGTAATAGAACAGCGACACCAGCAGCCCGTAGACCACCGCCACGGCGGCCGATTCACTGGGCGTGAAGACCCCCGTCCAGATGCCGCCGATGATGAGGATGGGCATCAGCAGCGCCGGCCCGGCGTCGCGCGTGGCGACCCAGATCTGCGCTGGCGTGGAGCGCGCGTCGCCGTTGTCGCAGCCGCTTCTTTTGCCGTGCCACATGCACACCAGGATCAGCGCCAGCGCGGAGGCCAGCGCCGGCAGCAGGCCGGCCATGGACAGCGTGCGCATCGAAACGCCCGAGATGAAGGCGTAGACCAGGAACGGGATCGACAGCGGCATCAGCAGCGCGATGGTGCCGGCCACCGCCAGCAGCGCAGCGGCAAAGCCGCGCGAATAGCCGCGCGCCACCATGGCCGGAATCACCAGCGAACCGATGGCTGCGGTGTCGGCGATGGCCGAGCCCGAGACGCCGCCAAAGAGCGTGCAGCTCACAACAGTCACCACGCCCAGCCCGCCGGGCAGCCAGCCAAAGAGCACGCGCGCGAACTCGACGATGCGCTTGCCCACGCCGCCCTGCGCCAGCAGCTCGCCGGCAAAGATGAACAGTGGCACGGCCAGCAGGATGAAGGGTTCGACGCCGCCGATGAACGACAGGAAGATCGTCTCCATCGGGTGCGTCATGCCATGCGCCCAGATCACGCCCACGGTGGTGATAAGGATCGCGTACAGCAAGGGCACACCGGCCAGCGCGATGGCGAAGAAGACGCCGAAGAGGGTTAAGGCCAGCATGGTGTCAGTCCGCGCTTGGATAGCGTTGGTCGCGCGGCACGCCGCGAAGTGTTTGCAGCAGATCGAAGGCCACGAACACGGCCATCAGCGTGCAGCCCACGGCCATGCCCATGTACTGGACGGCCATCGGCCACTCGAGCACCGTGAGCTGGTTACCCCAACTGCTGCCCACCAGCGACCAGCCAAAGCGCGTCAGCACACCCAGCATGGCCAGGCACAGCGACTGCACCGCAACGTCGGCCCAGCGCCGGCGCTCGGGCGAAAGCTTGTCGATGAACTCGGTGATCGTCTTGTGCGCGCCGCGCTGGGCCGCGCAGGCGCCGCCCAGGAAGGTCACCCACACCATCAGCAGCTCGCCGAGTTCGGTCACCCAGGCCAAGTCCTTGTCGATCATGTGCAGGCTGACGTTGAAGAACACCAGCAGCGCCATTGCACCGCCGATGGCGATCACCGCCCAATCCACGACGCGGCCCAGCGCGCGGATGGGCAGTGGCGCGGCGGCCACGGGGCTCAGGAGCGAAGCCATCTCGCCCTACTTCACGGCCTTGCGCACGGCTTCGGCGTCCTTGATGACCGTGTCGACGTCGGCGCCGTACTTCTCGCGCGCTTTGGCGTAGACCGGCTGCACGGCGGCGCGAAAGGCCGCGACGTTGGGCTTGGCGTTGATCTTGGCGCCCTTGCTGGCCATCTCCTTGAGCTGGTTCTCGTCGTTGCCGGCGATGAATTCGCGGCTGAATTTGGCGGCGATCTGCGCCGCTTCGCTGATGGCCTTCTGGTCGGCCGGGCTCAGCTTCTGCCAGGTCTTTTCGCTCACAGCCAAAGGGATCGGGCTGTAGACGTGGTTGGTCAGCGTGACGTTGGGTGCGACTTCATAAAACTTGTTCGAGTAGATGGTGTCGATGGGGTTCTCTTGCCCACTCACCGCGCCTTGCTGGATGGCCAGGTAGACCTCGGGCAGCGGCATGATCTGGATGTTGAAGCCCATGGCTTCGAGCGTCCAACGCATCATCTCGTTGGGGAAGGTGCGCAGCTTCTTGCCCTTGGCGTCGTCGGGCGAGTTCAGCGCCTCCTTGGTCGTCATGCTGCGAAAGCCCGCCTCCCAGGTCGCCAGGAAACGAAATCCCTTGGCCGGTGCTTTGTCGAACTGCGCCTTGAGCCATTTCGATTCGTCGTAGAGCTTCCAGCCTTGTGCGTAACTCTCCACCAGGTAGGGCAGGGCGGTGAGGTTGAGCGTGGGCACGTGCGGCGCGTATGAGCCGGTGCCCGAGACCGTGAAGTCGATGCCGCCCAGGGCCAACTGCTCGATATTTTTCGGGTCGTTGCCGAGCTGGCTGCAGCAAAACACCTGCACCTTGACGCGGCCCTGCGTCAGCTCTTCAACCTTCTTCGAGAAGAGCGTGGCGGCCGCCTGGCGTGCGCCTGCCTGCTGGTCGGTGTGGCTGAACTTGAGCACCGTTTGTGCCAGCGTGTTGGAAGTTAGCAAGGCGGCGGCCAAGGCCAGGGCGGTGAGGGTGGGTGTGCGCATCAAGGTCTCCTTCAGTCGTTGAGGTGGGGTTGGAACTGCGACATCAGCACACGCTGGCCCGCAGCGTGCGAGTGGTAAATCGCGGCTTGCACATGCAGGTTGGCAAGGTAGCTGCCGGCGCTGTTTTCCAGCGGCGTGCCCATCTGCAAATGGCTCAGCACATGGGCTTGCAGTGCGGTGCAGGCGCCGCCAAAAGCACCTGTGCCACCGCGTTCGTAGGCATGCTCGACTTGTGCGCCGTGGTGGGGCTTCCACCACAGGCGCGCGTCGCCGTCCAGGCGCAGCACGCCGGCCGCACCTTCGAGCCACATCTCGCCCATGGTGCGGCGCGGGTTGGCAGCGACATGGTCATTGAGCCGGTTGCCGTCGAAGCGGCCCGTGCGCTCGTCGTCGAATTCAAAGATCACCAGGCCCGCGTCTTCACCCTTGATGAC
>JANMMH010000662.1:0-2470 GCA_031373055.1 Rubrivivax sp.
GACGCCATCGGCACGGCGATGTCGGCGAAGCCCGGGAACATCTGCGCGAATAGCCATGTCTCCATGCCGCCCATCGAGTTGCCCAACACCAGGCGCAGGTGGCGCACGCCCAGGTGCTCGGTCAGCAGGCGATGGTGGGCACGCACCATGTCGTCGTAGTTGTAGCGCGGGAACTTCGCGCGCTGCCCGTCGCTGGGCTTGCTCGATTTGCCGTGGCCGATAGCGTCGGGCAGGATGACGTAGTAGCGCGATATATCCAGCGGCTGCCCCGGGCCGAAGAGCTCACCGCCGAACGCCGGCGCCTGCGCCAGGCCCATGCCGCTGCCGGTGGTGCCGTGCAAGAGCAGCACTGGCTCGCCCGACGAGTTGCCCAGGGTGGTGACGTGGAGCTTGAGTTCGGGCAGCACCGTGCCATCGTTGAAGCGGAAGTCGCGCACGACGAAGGTGGACTCCTTGGTCGCGAGTGCCGCACTGCTGGTCGTGGGCTGGGCTGTCGCCACCAGAGGCACCAGCAGTGCGTGCAGGGCAGCGAACATCACCAGCACACGCAGCACGCGTCGCGTCGTTTTCATGGGCCTGTCTCCAGTCGACTCAAAGGGCCCGAAGCTTACCCGCCCGGCACAGCTAGAACATCGTGTTGGCGTGGGCCGACGCGGCCGGCACCACTTGCAGCACGTCCCAGTGTTCGACGATCTTGCCGTCGTCGTCAAAGCGGAATATGTCGATGCCGGCCCAAGTCTGGCCTTGATCCTTGTCCGTCAGCCCCGGCCAATGCTGCTCGCAGTGCAGCACCACCAGGTGGCCCTCGGCGACGGTGCGCTTGAAGACCACGCGCTTGCCCGGGTACTCGCTGGCCATGCGCACGAAGTAGTCGATGAACGCCTGCTTGCCATCGGCCACATGCGGGTTGTGCTGCGTGTAGCTCGCGCCGACGAAGCGCGCCACGGCCTCGGCCGGCTGGTTTTGGTTGAACATCAGGTCGTAAAACGCCTGCGCGTTGCGCTTGTTCTGTTCGAGCTCAGACGACATGTTTTCTGGAGCGAAACTTCAGGTGCCTTTGGACACGCTGATGGTCGGGAACTTGCTGCTGAAGTCTTTCGCCTTCTGCGCGACCTTCACCGCCACCGTGCGCGCCACGGTCTTGTACATGGCCGACACCGCCGAATCGGGGTCGGCCACGACGGTGGGCATGCCGGAGTCGGCCTGTTCGCGTATCTGCATCGTTAGCGGCAGCGCGCCGAGGTAATCCACGCCGTACTCTGCCGCCATTCGCTTGCCGCCGTCGGCACCGAAGATGTGCTCGCTGTGGCCGCAATTCGGGCATTGGTAAACGGCCATGTTCTCGACGATGCCCAGCACCGGCACGCCGACTTTTTCGAACATCTTCAAGCCCTTCTTGGCGTCCAAGAGCGCGATGTCCTGAGGCGTGGTGACGATGACCACGCCCGTAAGCGGCACACGCTGGCTCAGCGTGAGCGCGATGTCGCCGGTGCCTGGCGGCATGTCGACCAGCAGGTAGTCGAGCTCGCCCCAATTCGTTTGGCGCAAGAGTTGATCAAGCGCCTGCGTGGCCATCGGCCCGCGCCAGATCATGGCCTGGTCGTCTTCGACCAGGAAGCCGATCGACATGACCTCCACGCCATGGTTCTTCAGCGGGTCCATGGTCTTGCCGTCGGCACTCTCTGGCCGGCCCTGGATGCCCATCATCATGGGCTGACTGGGGCCGTAGATGTCGGCGTCAAGAATGCCCACGGTCGCACCTTCGGCGGCCAGTGCCAGCGCCAGGTTGGCGGTGGTCGTGCTCTTGCCCACGCCGCCTTTGCCCGAGGCCACGGCGATGACGTTTTTCACCCGCGGCAGCAGCTGCACACCGCGCTGCACGGCATGGGCTTGGATCTTCCAGGTCACGCCGGCGCTCACGTTTTCTACGCCGGCCACCGCACGCGCTGCGCTGATGAGCGCTTTGCGCAGTGGCGCCACCTGGCTCTTGCCGGGGTAGCCGAGTTCGACCTCAAACGCCACGTCACCACCTTCGATGCGCAGGTTCTTCAACTGGCGCGTGCTGACGAAGTCGCGCCCGGTGTGCGGGTCGATCACGCTCTTCAAGCTGTCGAGCAAAGCGGATTCAGTGACAAGGGACATGGCCGGGGGATTCACAGGGCAAAGGGGGCGGAAGTCTAGCGGAGCAGCGGCCCATCACACCTATGGCATGGGCAATAGTTCACGAGTGTGCGTGCGAGAATCTTCGACGCAATGGCTCCTTCCAAGGTGGTTTAGACATGGGTTTTTTGTCCGGCAAACGATTGCTCATCACGGGTGTGCTGTCCAACCGCTCCATTGCGTACGGCATCGCCCAGGCCTGCCGCCGTGAGGGCGCCGAGCTCGCCTTCAGCTTCCAGGGCGAACGCTTCAAAGAGCGCATCACCGAGTTCGCCGCCGAGTTCGGCTCGACGCTTGTCTTTCCCTGTGA
>JANMMH010000684.1:0-3509 GCA_031373055.1 Rubrivivax sp.
ACCGGTTTGGTCGACGACGCGTGCGCTCAAGGCCGGCACGGGCAGCACGTCTTGCGCCCACGCGCGGGGCGCGAACGCGAAGGCCGCCAGTGCTAACGCTTGAAATACGAGCATCCAGGCGAGCAGCCTGGTGCGCAGCAGCGTCATGGCGTGCGCCGCCTTAAGCCGCTACTTCGACGCCGCAGGCGCTGCCGGCGCAGCCTTGTCAAAACTTACCGCAGGCGGCGCGCTGATGGCCGCTTCATTGGCCACCGTGAAGCTGGGCTTGACGTCGTAGCCCATGACCATGGCCGTCAAATTGGTGGGCAGGCTGCGCACCTTGACGTTGTACTCAGCCACCGTCTTGATGTAGCGGTTGCGTGCCACGGTGATGCGGTTCTCCGTCCCTTCAAGCTGTACACGCAGGTCTTGGAAACCCTGGTTGGCCTTGAGGTTGGGGTACTGCTCGCTGACCACCAAGAGTCGCGACAAGGCGCCGGACAACTCACCCTGCGCGGCCTGGAATTTCTGGAACGCGGCCGGGTTGTTCACCAGCTCGGGCGTGGCCTGGATGCTGGTGGCTTTGGCGCGTGCCTCCACCACTTTGGTCAGCGTCTCTTGCTCGAAGTTGGCCTCGCCTTTGACGGTGGCCACGATGTTGGGGATGAGGTCGGCGCGGCGCTGGTACTGGTTGACAACCTCGCTCCAGCCGGCTTTGACTTCTTCGTCAAGGCGCTGGAAGTCGTTGTAGCCGCAGCCGCTCAGGGCCAGCGTGGCGGCGGCGGTGGCCAGCCAAAAAGTCCAACGGGGTGCCTTCATTGAAATCCTCCAGTCATGTGCGGCGCATGGTACGCGCCGCCCTGAGGTGGGGCTGGCGCCTGGCGTTTCAAGGTCACGTTCGCCGTCGCAAGCGTTTGACGCTCGTCATGCCTGGGTGGCGGTGCAAGCGCGGCGCAAGTGCGAAGGCGGCACCGGGATAATCCGCAGCATGTTTGCACCCCTCCTCAACGACACCTTCTTGCGCGCCTGTCTGCGCCAGCCCACCACGCACACCCCCGTGTGGCTGATGCGCCAGGCCGGGCGCTACCTGCCCGAGTACCTGGCCACGCGCGCCAAGGCGGGCAACAGCTTCATGGCGCTGGCCACCAATGTGCAGTACGCCACCGAGGTGACGCTGCAGCCACTTGAGCGCTGGCCGCTGGACGCGGCGATTCTCTTTTCCGACATCCTGACCGTGCCCGACGCCATGGGCTTGGGCCTGAGCTTTGGCGTTGGCGAAGGCCCGCGTTTTGCCACACCTGTGCGCACCGAAGCCGATGTGGATGCACTGCGCGTGCCCGACCTCAACAAGCTGCGCTATGTCTTTGACGCCGTGCGCTCCATACGCAGCGCATTGCAGGGCCGCGTGCCCTTGATCGGCTTCGCCGGCAGCCCCTGGACGCTGGCGTGCTACATGGTCGAAGGCGCAGGCTCGTCAGACTACCGGCTGGTCAAGACCATGCTCTACGCGCGGCCCGACTTGATGCACCGCGTGCTGACGGTAAACGCCGACGCCGTGGCGGCCTACCTCAACGCACAGATCGACGCCGGCGCGCAGGCCGTGATGCTCTTCGACTCCTGGGGTGGTGTGCTCGCCGACGGCGCCTTCCAGGCCTTCAGCCTGCACTACACGCGCCGTGTGTTGGCGGCCCTGCACCGCGAGAAAGACGGCCGGCGCATCCCGCACATCGTCTTCACCAAAGGCGGCGGGCCTTGGCTTGCCGAGATTGCCGCCAGTGGTGCTGATGTCGTTGGCCTGGACTGGACGAGCGACATCGCGCGGGCCCGCGCCTTGGTCGGCGACAAGGTTGCGCTGCAAGGCAACCTCGACCCGAACGTGCTGTTCGCGCCGCCCGAGGTGGTGGCGCGCGAAGCGGTGGCGGTGCTGGAGCGTTTTGGCCCGCCGCAGCGCGCCGACGGCGGCTGGGACGGCCACATCTTCAACCTGGGCCACGGCATCAGCCAATTCACCCCACCCGAGCATGTCAGCGCCCTGGTTCATGCCGTGCATGAGCATTCACTTCGCCAGCGGGCGGCGTGATGCCGCGCTGCCTGGCTGGGCGCCGAAAGTACTGCGCTTGCGGGCGACTCCGCTTGACTTGTCCCCACTTTTGCGGCAGGCCCTGAAGTGCTGCGCCGCACCACCAAAATATCGACTCTGACCCCAATCAAGCTAGCTAAGTCGTTGATTTTTAAGGGTTGGTGGTCCTGCTGCGAAAACGTGCAACGCAAGCGGACTTGCGCTGAATCAAGCACTTGGCGGCGCTGGACGCAGCTTACCCACAAGCTTATCCACAGATGTCGTGGGCAACTTGGAAAGTCGTTTTCGATCATGGGCTTAGCCGCTTTCCTTGAAGTGCTCCCGAGAAACTGTGCGCAAGTTCACAGGCTGTTGGCGTGAACGCTGAACAGCTCGTCACGGTGGCGGTGGAGACGCCGCTGCACTCGGCGGTGGGAGGCTTGCTGAGCTACCTGAGTGAGCGGCCGCTCGCGCCGGGAACCTTGGTCACGGTGCCGCTGGGGCGGCGCGAGGTGCCGGGCATCGTGTGGGACGCGGTGGCGGGCGAGCCGCCAGCGCTGGCCGCGTCGCAGCTCAAGCGCGTCAAGCAGGTGCTGGCGACGCTGCCACCGTTGCCCAAAGCCTGGCGCGAACTGGTGGCGTTTGCGGCAGGCTACTACCAGCGCGGTGTGGGCGAGGTGGCGCTGGCCGTGCTGCCGCCCGAGCTGCGAAAACTTGATGACGCGGCGATTCAGCGCCGCACCCAGCGCTGGCTGCGTGAAGCGCTGGTGGACGCTGCGGCCGCGCCCGAGCGCCCGCAGCTGTCCGCCGAACAAGCCGCCGCGCTGGCCACGTTTGACGCCGCCAGTGCGGGTGTCACGCTGCTGCACGGCGTGACGGGCAGCGGCAAGACCGAGGTCTACCTGCGTGCCGTCGAGCGCGTGCTCGAAGCTGGCCAGCAAGCGCTGGTGCTGGTGCCCGAGATCAACCTCACGCCGCAGCTCGAAGCGCGCTTTGCCAAACGCTTTCCCCGTCATGTGCTGGTGAGCCAGCACAGTGGCCTGACGCCGGCGCAGCGCCTGCGCCACTGGCTGCTGGCGCACGTGGGCCGCGCGCACATCGTGCTGGGCACGCGCCTGGCCGTGTTTGCCTCGATGCCCTGCCTGGGCTTGATCGTGGTCGACGAAGAACACGACCCCTCGTTCAAGCAGCAAGACGGCGCGCGCTACTCGGCGCGCGACATCGCCGTCTATCGCGGCCGGCTGGAAAACGCGCCCGTGATGCTGGGCTCAGCCACACCGTCGCTGGAGACCTGGGCCCATGCTCAAAGTGGACGCTATCAACTCGCCACCCTTGCACAGCGTGTGTCGGACGGCGCCATGCCACGCGTGCGCATCTTCGACATGGGCACGCTGCCCAAAGGCGGCGGCGCAAGCACCGTGCTGGCGCCGCCGTTGGTGGCAGCCATCGCCGAGCGCATCGAGCGTGGTGA
>JANMMH010000738.1:0-2080 GCA_031373055.1 Rubrivivax sp.
ACCCGTGATCACCACCAAGGCGTGCTTGGGGATGTCGAGGTCGATGTTTTTGAGGTTGTGCGTGCGTGCGCCCCGAACTCTGATGGCGGGCGTTTCGAGTGGCAATTCATACGGTCGCACAGGCATGGTCGGGCGATGGCCAAACCGCGAATCATAGGTTCAGCCGGCGGTCTCAAGCACCCTCAGGATTTCGCGGCCGTAGGCTTCGAGCTTCTTGGCGCCCACGCCGCTGATCCCCGAAAGCGCGTCTAGTGAGCTGGGCAGCGAGCGCGCCATCTCGGCCAGCGTGGCGTCGTGGAAGACGACGTAGGCCGGCAGGTTGTGCTCGCGCGCGACTTCGGCGCGCCAGGCTTTGAGCGCGTCGAAGCGCACGCTCGCGTCGTCGTCCAGCGGCACGGGCGGCGCTTTGCTGCGCGCGGGCTTGCCGGTCCTGTCGGCCTTCGCCACCTTGGCCGCCTTGCCATTGCGCCGTGGTGACGCGGGCGCGTCACTGGCCACACGCAGATGCAGCTGCACCTCGCCGCGCAGCACCACACGCGCGCTGTCGGTCAGCTCCAGCGTATTGAATTCGCCTTCGGTGCGCACGTGGCCCAGTGAGATGAGTTGGCGCAGCACGGCGCGCCACAACGCTTCGCTCACGTCCGCACCCAGGCCAAAGGTGCTGAGCTGCTCATGGCCGTAGGAGGTGACCTTGTCCGTCACCTTGCCACGCAGCACGTCGATCAAATGGCCGGCACCAAAGCGGTGGCCGCCTTGCTGGCGAAAACGGTAGATGCATGACAGCGCTTTGCGTGCGGCCTCGGTGGCGTCCCAGGTGGCGGGTGCAAGCAGGCAGTTGTCGCAGTTGCCGCAGGGCTGACTTTCCTGGCCGAAGTAGCCGAGCAGGCGCACGCGGCGGCAGTCGTGGGATTCAGCCAGCGCCAAGAGCGCATCAAGTTTTCCGCGCTGGCGGCGCTTGAAGTCTTCACCGGCTTCGCTCTCGTCGATCATGCGGCGCTGGTTCACCACGTCGGCCAGGCCATACGTCATCCAGGCGTTAGCCGGCGCGCCGTCACGCCCGGCGCGGCCCGTCTCTTGGTAATAGGCCTCGATGTTTTTGGGCAGATCCAGGTGCGCCACAAAGCGCACGTCGGGCTTGTCGATGCCCATGCCGAAAGCGATGGTGGCGACCATCACCAAACCGTCTTCGCGTAAGAAGCGGTCTTGATGGCGGCGGCGCTGGTCTTGCTCCAGCCCGGCGTGGTACGGAAGCGCGGGGATGCCCTCGTTGCTGAGCCAATTCGCGGTTTCTTCCACCTTCTTGCGGCTGCCGCAATAGACGATGCCGCCGTCGCCTTCGTGCTCGTCGCGCAAGAAACGCAGCAGCTGGCGGCGTGGGTCGTCTTTTTCGACGATGGCGTAGCGGATGTTGGGGCGGTCAAAACTGGCGACGAAGAGACGAGCCGATTCCAGCTGCAAGCGTTCGATGATGTCGCTGCGGGTGTGGTCGTCTGCGGTGGCGGTGAGCGCGATGCGCGGCACATCGGCATAACGTTCATGCAGCAGTGACAGGCCGAGATATTCCTCGCGAAAATCATGCCCCCACTGGCTGACGCAATGCGCTTCGTCGATGGCGAAGAGGCTGAGCAAACCGCGCTCGTTGAGCGAGTCGAGCATGGCCTGGAAACGCGGCGTGAGGATGCGTTCGGGCGCGGCGTACAAGAGCGACAGCCGCCCGGCCATCAATTCGCGCTCAATAACCCGGCCTTCATCGCCGTCTTGCGATGAATTGAGAAAGGCCGCCGCGACGCCAAGCTCGGCCAGCGCGCCGACCTGGTCGTGCATCAGCGCGATGAGGGGGCTGACCACCACCGCCACGCCGCGCCCGGCGCGGTGGCGCACGATGGCGGGCACTTGGTAGCACAGGCTCTTGCCACCGCCCGTGGGCATCAACACCAGCGCGTCGCCACCGGCGCTAACGTGCTCGATGACGGCACGCTGGTCACCGCGAAACTCGCCGTAGCCGAAGACTTCCTGCAGCACATGCTGAGGGGTGGAGGAGGGTGCGAGAACGGCGGCCATGGTGTGGCGCGATGCTAAG
>JANMMH010000773.1:0-10325 GCA_031373055.1 Rubrivivax sp.
GTTAGCAAGGCGGCGGCCAAGGCCAGGGCGGTGAGGGTGGGTGTGCGCATCAAGGTCTCCTTCAGTCGTTGAGGTGGGGTTGGAACTGCGACATCAGCACACGCTGGCCCAGGGCGTGCGAGTGGTAGATGGCGGCCTGCACATGCAGGTTGGCGAGGTAGCTGGCCGCGCTGTTTTCCAACGGCGTACCGTCTTGCAGGTGGCGCAGTACATGGGCTTGCAGTGCAGTGCAGGCGCCGCCGAAAGCGCCTGGCTGGCGGTGTTCGTATCGGTGTTCGAACTCGGTGCCATGGTGTGGCTTCCACCACAGGCGCGCGTCGCCGTCCAAGCGCAACAATCCGGCCGCGCCTTCGAGCCACATCTCGCCCATGGTCAGGCGCGGGTTGGTGGCGCTGTGGTCGTTGAGGCGGTTGCCATCGAAGAGACCCGTGCGCTCGTCGTCGAATTCAAAGATCACCAGGCCCGCGTCTTCACCCTTGATGACCGGGTTGAGCTTGCGCAGACGTGCGGTGACCGCGCGCACCTCGCCCAGCAGGTAGCGGAAGGTGTCGATGAAATGCACGGCGGTTTCACGCACCAGCAGCTGCGGCATCTGCTGAAAGTAGGGCTGCCGGTCCAGGTAGGCGCTGGCGCCCTGGCCGTCGCCCGGGCGCAGGCGAAAGCTCACGCTGTGCAGGCGCCCGAAGTGGCCGGCGTCGATGAGGCGGCGGCATTCGCGAAACCAGGGTGTGAAGCGAAAGTTCTCGTGCACCACCAGCGGTACGCGCAGCGCTTCGGCCTTGGCCGCCATCGCGTGGGCTTGCGCCAGGTCCAGCCCAAAGGGTTTCTGGCAGATGGTGGCCACACCCGCTTGCAGCGCGTGCAGCACCACGCTGGCCTGCGCGGCCGGGGGCAGCACCACGTCGAGCAGCGTGGGTTGCACGGTGTCGAGCATGACGCGTGCGTCGGTGAACACCTGGGCCACGCCAAAGCGCGCGGCCAGTGCTTGCGCGCGCGCCAGGTCGACATCACACAGCGCCAGAACTGGCGCACCGGCGTCGCGCCAGCCCTCCAACTGGAACTGCGCGAAGTAGCCCGCGCCGACCATGGCGATGCGTGGTGACATGTTCACAGCCGCTCGATCACGGCGCGCGTGATGTCGGCGGTGGTGCTGGTGCCGCCAAATTCGCGCGGCCGCACGGCGCCGCTTTCGAACGCGGACTGCATGGCCTGTTCGATGGCGCGGGCGCCGTCGGCTAACGCTGTATCGCCACGGCGCTCGGCCAGCCAGTCGAGCATCATGGCGACGGAAAGAATCATCGCCGTGGGGTTGGCGATGCCCTGGCCCACGATGTCGGGCGCGGTGCCATGGGCCGGCTGGAAAAGGCCGTGCGCATCGCCCAGGTCGGCCGAAGGCGCCATGCCCATGCCACCGGCCAGCGCGGCGATCAGGTCCGACAAGATGTCGCCGAACATGTTCTCGGTGACCAGTACGTCATAGGCCCAAGGCTTCATCACCAGGTTCAGAGCCATGGCGTCGACGTAGGCGTGCTCGGTGCTGATGTCGGGGAAGGCTGCGGCGCGCTGCACGAAGACTTCACGCCACAGCGCCATCGAGGCGAAGACGTTGGCCTTGTCGACGTTGGTGACATGGCCGCGCCGGCCTTGCGCTTTGCGTTGGCGCGCCAGCTTAAAGGCGAAGTCGCACACCCGTGCCGTGCCGGCGCGTGTGATCTTCATGGTGTCGTACACCGCGTCGCCTTCCACGACGCCACGCCCGCGGGCGTAGAACAAGCCTTCGGTGCTTTCGCGCACCAGCACCAAGTCAACCTGCGTGGCGCGCGGGTCGGCCAGCGGCGAAGGCAGGCCGCGCCAGCTGCGGATGGGGCGCACGCCGGCGTAGAGGTCCAGCGCAAAGCGGATGTCGAGCTGCGGAATGATTTCGGTGCCGTCGGTGCCGCGCACATGCGGCAGGCCCATGGCGCCGAAGAGGATGGCGTCGGCGCGGCGCGCGGCGGCCAGCGTGGGCTCGGGCAGCGCCACGCCGCTATCAACGTAGTGCTGCGCGCCGGCAGCGTGCTGGGTGCACTGGAAGTGGCGGCCGATGCGCTCTTCCAGCGCCGCCAGCACGGCCAGCGCCGACTGCATCACTTCGCGGCCGATGCCATCACCGGGCAGCACCGCTATGTCGTAGCTTGTCGTCACGTGGGTGCCTTGTGCCTACATCTGGGCGAGCTTGAAGCGCTCGAAGATCGCCAGCAGTTCGCGGCTGGCGCGTTCGCGGTGTTCGCGGTAGCCGGCGGCCGCACCTTCGGCGTCGCCGGCGCGGATGCGCTCCACCAACTGCATGTGTTCTTTCGTCGAGTTCACCGGTTTGGGCCGCAGCTTGAGCGAGAACAAACGCGCCCGGTGCGCGCGGTCCCAGTAGTTCAGCACCGTCTGCTGCAACTGGCGGTTGCCGGCCAGTTCGATCAGCTGCGCGTGAAAGGACTCGTCGGCCGCCGCCCAGGCGTCCAGGTCGTTGGCCTTGAGGGCTTTCTCCATCAAACGCGTGGCGCTGATGAGCGGCGCCAGCTCGGCCACGCTGGGCTTGCGCCGCGCCAGGATTTCGGCGGCCATGCCTTCCAGCGCGGTCAGGATTTCGTAGATCTCGCGCATGTCGGTGGGCGACACCGGCAGCACGCGCATGCCGTGGCGCGGCACCACGTCGACCAGGCCTTCATTGCGCAGGCGGATCAAGGCTTCGCGCACGGGCGTGCGGCGCATACCCAGCGCCAGGGCCACCTCTTGTTCCAGCGCCTGGTGGCCGGGCGGCCACTGGTTGTCGAGGATGCGCCGGCGCACGAGCTGGTAAGCCTGGTCGACCATTGAGGCGGGGGCCTGCGCTGGCATGTCGACGGCAGCGTGCGGGCCGCTTGGGTTCGGTTTGGGCATGCGCGTAGGTGTAGCGTTAGAAGTGCCAGTGCGTGGGCGCGACACCCGGCGCCGGCATGGCCAGCGTGTGCAGACAGTCACCCAGCAGGCAGCCCAGCACGCCGATGCGGCGCTCAGTCCCGGCAAAGGCAATGCTGGAAATGTTGCGCAGGCGCTGGCACTTCACGCCGTCAAGGTGCGGCCGGTCCATCGTGCCGTTCAGGTAGGCGGCCTCGACCCAGCGCAGGTGCTCGTCGTCGGTGTCTTCAAGCCACAGCGTTTGCGCGCCGTCGGGCGCCACGCGGATGAGGCGGTTGCTGACGATGCTGACGACCCAGGCGTAGCCGTCTTCGTCAAACGCCAGGCCATCGGGAAAGGTGCCGGCGCCAAAGTTCGTAACCGTCTCGCGCGGGCCCAGGCTGCCGTCAGCGCGCAGCGCAAAGCGCGACAAGCGCCGGGCAAAGGTCTCGTTGGCATAGAGCCACTGGCCGTTGGGGTGCAATGCCACTTCGTTGGTGTAGCCCAGGCCGTCGACGACGATGCGCGCGCCGCTGGCGCCCCGAGCGTCGACACAGACGATGAAGCCGTCGTCGCAGCTCGCGCGGTAGCCCAGCGCGCGTGGCTGGCGCCGTGTGCTGACGGTGACCCAAAAGCGGCCGGCATGGTCTTCCACCACGAAGTTGGTGGGCGGCAGGTCGCGGCCGTCGACCTGCATCAACCACGGTGTGACCTGGCCACTGCGTTGCAGCCGGTACACGCCGCCGTCATGGGCGCCAAGTTGCGTCAGCAAGAAAGAGCCGTCGCGTAAGAGCGCGATGCCGTTGGGCTTGAGCGCCACGCCGTCGGGGCCCTGGCCGAGGTAGAGCGACTGTGTGCCGTCGGGGCGAATGCGGGTCACGCCGCCGCGCCAGTCGGCGCAGTACAGGTCACCGCTGGCATGGGCCAGCACGCACTCGGGGCGTTGCAAACCCATGCCGACAGTGCCCAAGGCCTGCACGTCCAGCGGCGACTGCGCCGACGGGCCTGCGGGGCCGGTGGCACCCGCGGCAGGTAGGGTGGGGGTTGGACGTGCATTCATTAACGTATACGGTAACGGATGCCAGACGATCGCGTATTCGGGTGAACCCGGGCCGGCCTGGCCTTGGCGCGACCTGTCGCTGGTGTGCCGACCACGTCGGCGCCCACCACAGCCAGGCCTGAGCTGCTGGCGCACGGCGCAACAACAGTGGCGAGAGGCGGGCACAGTGCCGTGTCATGCACCGGACGCGCAAACCTGCTACGGTGCTGCCCTTCACGAAGAAACCCGCCCGACCATGAGCTCTACGAACACCCACAGCACCCACCACGGTTTGCACGATCGACTGACGCAACTCAGCGCCACACGCCTGCAAGGCATGCGCCGTGGTGTTGAGAAAGAGAGCCTGCGCGTGCTGGCCAGCGGCAAGCTTGCGGCCACGCCGCACCCACTGGGCCTGGGCTCGGCACTGACGCACGAGCACATCACCACCGACTACAGCGAATCGCAGCTGGAGCTCATCACCGGCGTGCATGCCAGCGTGCAAGGCTGCGAAGACGAGCTGACGCAGCTGCACCAGTTTGTCTACCGCCAACTGGGCGACGAGATGATGTGGGTGGGCAGCATGCCGTGCGGCTTGCCTGCCGACGAGAATATTCCCATCGCCACCTTTGGCTCGTCGAACATCGGTCGCGCCAAGAGTGTCTACCGTATGGGCCTGGCGCATCGCTACGGGCGGCGCATGCAAACCATCTCGGGCATTCACTACAACTGGTCGCTGCCGGGGCTTTCCAGCGAGGAGTACTTTGCGCTCATTCGCAACTTCCGCCGCCACTCGTTTATCTTGTTAGTGCTCTTTGGCGCGTCGCCTGCGGTGTGCCCGAGTTTTGTGGCCGGGCGCGAGCATGGGCTGGAGCGCTTGTCGGAGTACACGCTGGCGCTGCAACATGCGACCTCGCTGCGCATGGGCCGGCTGGGTTACCAAAGCGACGCGCAGTCCATGATCGCCGCGAGCTTCAATAACCTGGACAGCTACGCCGCGTCGCTGCACGGCGCGCTGACGCAGCCGCACCCGGACTACGAGCGCATTGGCGTGCGCAATCTGGGCGGCGACTACAACCAGCTGTCGACCACGCTCTTGCAGATCGAAAACGAGTTCTACGGCACGATCCGCCCCAAGCGGGTGATTCGCCCTGGCGAGCGCCCGCTGCATGCGCTGCGCGAGCGTGGTGTCGAGTACGTGGAGGTGCGCTGCATGGACCTCGACCCGTTTGTGCCGGTGGGCATCACGGCGCAGACCATGCGTGTCATCGACATCTTCTTGCTGCACTGTTTGCTCAGCCACAGCCCGCCCGATTCGCCCGAAGAAATTGCGCAGCTCGCACGCAATCAGCAGCTCGCGGCGTCGCGTGGGCGCGAGCCGGGTTTGCGGCTTGAACGCGGCGCGAGCGACATCGGCTTGCAAGACTGGGCCCGTGAGGTGCTGGAGCCTTGTCAGGCCATCGCAGCGACGCTTGATGAAGTGCTGCACCCCGGCGCCGAGAAGCATTACAGCCGCGCACTTGAGGCCGCGCTCGCTACGCTCGACGCGCCAGCACAACTGCCTTCGGCTCGTGTGATCGACAGCGTGCTGCGCGAGCACGACGGCCGCTATACGCGCTTCGTGCGGCAGCAGTCTGAAGCCACCAAAGCGGCGCTGCTGGCGCTGCCTTACCCTGAAGAACTGCATACCCGCATGGCCGCCGCCGCGCGCGCCTCGATCGACGCACAAGCGCGCGTGGAAGCCGCTGACACCTTGCCCTTCGAGACCTGGCGCCAGCACTACCTCGCGCCGGCTACTTTGACGCCGATGCGGGGCGAAGATCAGGCGGCGATGGACGCTGGCGTGGCGGTGTGAGGTCCCACACACCGGCCAGACCGTGAACGATTCGCCTCCCGTCGGTCGGCCCAGCCTGCCCGCGGAACCTGTTCAGTCGTCGTAGGGCACGTCCGCGTCTTCTCGGGCGTTCAGCAACAGCGACAGCAACAGCAACAGCAACAGTGGCAGCGAGGTCGCCACCTTCTTCGCCGCCTTGTCCCCGGCGGACTTGGAGCCCGCAGCTTTCTCTGCGTGGCGGGGTCGATGGCTTTCACCTCACACGCGGTGGGTCCGTGTGACCTTGGTGTTAGTCCCTGGTGTTGAGGGCCGCTGCGCGGCACGGTGGTAAGGTGCCAGCTCGCCGCAGGCTGCGCGGCATGTCGAGTGCCGGACCGTCCCCCACGAACCACCGCTTTGCGATGACCGACGTCTCCAACCACCCGGCTGCATCGGCGTCACGCTGGCCCATCCGCACCCAGCTTGAGCTGCACCAGGAACTGCACGCGCGCCCGGCGCTGCCGGCGCGTTCGCCCTGCGTGGTGTCGTACTGGGTGCAATGGGGCATGACGGCGCAGCGCGCCGACGCCGCGCTGGCGGAACTGTGCCTGGCCAGCGGAGCGGCCGCGCCGGCGCCGGGCACGCGCCACCGTGTGCTGCATGCCGCCGGCTACTCGGTCAAGTTCGAGCGCCACGGTGAATTCGTCAGCTGGCAGGTCAACCGGCCGTTGTTGCTGCAGCACGAGGAGGTGCCGAGCAGCAGCGAGCTGCGCTCAGCCGTGCTCGACAGCCACGCATTGGCCGGCCTGCCCGAGGCCTTCACGCGCTTGCTAACGGGCGAAGGCAGCGGCGAGATGATCGCCGCCACGCATGTGGCCATGCTCGACGCCACGGGCGCCGACGACATGCTGGCGCGCTGCAAGGCGCTGGTGGCAGCGCAGGCCGGCCCTCACAACAGCGACGGTAGCGACGATGCTGCGCCGGTGATGGGCGCCTTCATCGGTGACGCGCGGCGCGGGGCCGTGCTGACCAACCTGCGCTTGTCGAGCGACGGCTTCACGCGCTTCGTGGTGCTGGACTACGGCCTGCCGCCCGACCAGGCCGCGCGCGAGGCACAACGCCTGTGCGAGATCGAGTCCTACCGCATGCTGGCCATGCTGGGCTTTCCCTTGGCGCAGCGCGAGGCCGCAGCCATGGCCGAGATCGAGCGCACACTGCAAGGTGCCGTCGACGCGCTGGCCTCGCAGGATGCGCAGGACGACGCGCAGGCCTTCGCCACGCTGACGCGACTGGCCGCCGAGGTCGAGCATGGCGCGGCGCGCACGCGCTACCGGCTGTCGGCGACGCGCGCCTACCACCGCATCGTCGAGCAACGCCTGGCGGGCTTGCGCGAGCAGCGCATCGAGGGCATGCAGACCTTGTCGGGCTTTATGTCGCGACGCTTCGCGCCGGCGATGGAGTTCTGCGACAGCACCGACCGCCACCTGACCGACATCGCCGACCGCATCAGCCGCGCCGTAAGCCTGGCGCGCGTGCGCGTGGAGATGCACCGCGAGGCCAGCAACCAGGAGCTCTTCCGCCTGTTCGCGCACCGGCAGAAGCTGCAACTGCGCTTGCAGCAGACGGTCGAGGGCCTGTCGGTGGTGGCGATCAGCTACTACACGCTCGGGCTCGTGGGCTACCTGGCCAAGGCGGCCCGGGGTGTGCCAGCGCTGCACGCGCTGCAAAGCGACGTGGTGGTGGGTGTTGCCGTGCTGCCGGTGATTGCCGGCGCGGCCTGGTTCATCCACCGACTGCGCAAGCACCTGGCGCAGCCCTGATCCTGAATGGCCGCGCCGGCGTGAGCCAGCGCGGCCCCAAGGCACGCGGGCGAAGTGCACCGCGTGCCTTGGTAACTTGCTCGGCTCAGCGAACCTTGCCCGCCTTCCACGCACTCAGCAGCGTGTCGTAGGCAATCGTCTCGCCCTTGGGCTTCTCGTTGGCCAGCTTCTTCCAAGGTGCACCCTTGTCGCTCAGGTACTTGTTGGGGTCGCCTTTCGGGTTCAGCTTGGGTGGGCAGTTGGCCATGCCGGCGCGCTCGAGCCGGCCCATCACGTCGTCCATCTCGTTGGCCAGGTTGTCCATCGCCTGCTGCGGGGTCTTCTCGCCCGTCACCGCCACGGCCACGTTCTTCCACCACAGCTGCGCCAGCTTCGGATAGTCGGGCACGTTGCCGCCGGTGGGTGTCCAGGCCACGCGGGCCGGGCTGCGATAGAACTCCACCAGGCCACCAAGCTTGGGCGCCATGTCGGTCATCGCCTGAGACTGGATGTCGCTCTCACGGATAGGCGTCAGGCCGACGATGGTCTTCTTGAGTGACGTGCTCTTGGCCGTGATGAACTGGGCGTAGAGCCAGGCTGCGGCCGTCTTGTTGGCGTCATGGTCCTTGAAGAAGGTCCACGAGCCGACGTCCTGGTAGCCGTTTTGCATGCCTTGCTTCCAGTACGGGCCGTTGGGGCCAGGGGCCATGCGCCACTTCGGTGTGCCATCTTCGTTGACGACCGGCAAGCCCTTCTTGATCATGTCCGCCGTGAAGGCCGTGTACCAGAAGATCTGCTGCGCAATCTGGCCCTGTGCCGGCACGGGGCCGGCTTCGCCGAAGGTCATGCCGATGGCTTCTTTGGGCGAGTACTTCTTCATCCAGTCGATGTACTTCGTCAGCGCATACACGGCCGCCGGCGAATTGGTCGCGCCACCGCGAGCGACTGAAGCCCCCACCGGTGTGCACTTGTCGTCGGCCACGCGGATGCCCCACTCGTCGATCGGCAGGCCGTTGGGCGTGCCGATGTCGGCGGTGCCGGCCATCGACAGCCAGGCGTCGGTGAACCGCCAGCCGAGCGACGGGTCTTTCTTGCCGTAGTCCATGTGGCCGTAGATGGGCTTGCCGTCGATTTCTTTCACGTCATTCGTGAAGAAGGCGGCGATGTCTTCGTAGGCGCTCCAGTTCAGCGGCACGCCGAGTTCGTAGCCGTACTTGGCCTTGAATTTTTCTTTCAGCTCAGGCTTGGCGAAGAGGTCGGCGCGGAACCAGTACAGGTTGGCGAACTGCTGGTCGGGCAACTGGTAGAGCTTCTTGTCGGGCGCGGTGGTGAAACTCGTGCCGATGAAGTCCTTCAGGTCCAGGCCGGGGTTGGTGAACTCCTTGCCCACGCCTTCCATGTAGTCCGACAGCGCCAGGATCTTGCCGTAGCGGTAGTGCGTGCCGATGAGGTCGGAGTCGCTGATCCAGCCGTCGTAGATCGACTTGCCTGACTGCATCGAGGTCTGCAACTTTTCGACCACGTCGCCTTCCTGGATCAGGTCGTGCTTGACGGTGATGCCGGTGATCTCGGCGAAGGCCTTGGCCATCGTCTTGCTTTCGTACTCGTGCGTGGTGATGGTCTCGGACACCACCGAGATCTCGGTCACGCCCTTGGCCTTCAACTTGGCAGCCGCTTCGATGAACCACTTCATCTCGGCCATCTGCTGGTCTTTGGTCAGCGTCGAGGGCTGGAACTCGCTGTCGATCCACTTCTTGGCGGTGGCCTCGGCGCCGGTGGCGGCGGGCGCCGACGCCGCCGCAGGTGTCGCCGCCATGGTCTTGGGCTCCTCTTTCTTGCCACAAGCCGACAGCATCAGTGCCGCAGCACCGATGGTCGTCAGCGTGTACATGGATAGTGAACGTTTCATCCTCGTCTCCTCTAGATCTTCCCGATGATTTGTCGGCAGGCCGGCTGGGAAGGGCGGCCGGCTGCCATTGGAAAACTAGACGGGCATTCAGCCCTTGCGCATGATGAGCACCAACACCAGCATCGACAACACGAAGCTGATCCAGATGGACGGTTCGCTGGCTAGGCCGAACCAGCCGATCATCTTCTCACTCGTGGCCACGAAGGCCAGGTTCACGTAGGCCGCACTGAGCAGGCCGATGAAGAGCCGGTCGCCGCGCGTGGTGGCGATCGGCAAAAAGCCCTTGCGCATGACGGTGGGCGACTTGAGCTCCCACAGCGTCATGCCCACCAACATCAGCGCGATGCTGGCGAAGAACATCGCGACCGGCAGGGTCCAGGCCATCCACGCGAACATCGCTCGCCCCTTTCAGACGCGACCCATCGCAAAGCCTTTTGCGATGTAGTTGCGCACAAAGTAGATCACGATCGCGCCCGGCACGATGGTCAGCACGCCGGCTGCGGCGAGCACGCCCCAGTCCATGCCCGAGGCCGAGACCGTGCGTGTCATCACCGCCACGATGGGCTTGGCGTTGACGCTGGTCAAGGTGCGTGCCATCAGCAGCTCGACCCAGCTGAACATGAAACAGAAAAAGGCCGCGACGCCGACGCCGGCTTTGATCAGCGGGATGTAGATGGTGAGAAAGAAGCGCGGAAACGAATAACCGTCGATGTAAGCTGTCTCGTCGATCTCGCGCGGCACGCCGCTCATGAAGCCTTCGAGGATCCACACCGCCAGCGGCACGTTGAACAGCAGGTGCGCCATCGCCACGGCGATGTGCGTGTCCATCAGCCCGAGCGTGGTGTAGAGCTGGAA
>JANMMH010000774.1:0-2993 GCA_031373055.1 Rubrivivax sp.
CGCGCCGTCGCACCTTCGCACACGCTCAACGGCCAGGGTTACTTGCTGACCTCGGACAGCATCGCCTACTACCGCGGCCACTACATCAGCGAACAAGCCAGCTGGAGCGATTGGCGCGCCTCTCCACTGTTAGCACCCAGCCTGGCCGGCCTGCCGCCAGCGCTGGTGCTGACGGCCGGGTTCGACCCGCTGCGCGACGAAGGGCGGCAGTACGCCGACGCGCTGTCGGCCGCCGGCAACCAGGCGCAGTACGTGTGCTTCGAGCGCCAGGTGCATGGCTTCATCACCATGTCGCGTGTGATCGACGAAGCCCACACCGCGGTCGACCTTTGCGCAGCCGCGTTGCGCCGCGCCTTCACCTTCAGTCCAGCTGCCGCTTGAGATCGCGAAACGCCGCGAAGAGCCACGAACGCATGCCCACCACCAGCGTGTAAGCCACCTTCTTGTCGGCGGGCAGCTTCTGGTCGGCCAGGTGCTGCTGCGCGAAGTCCTGCCCCAGGCGGTGCAGCCGCTCGGCAAACGTGCCCGCCAGCGCGTGGCCGATCTGGCCATGCACCAGCATCAACATCTCGCCGTCGCCGTCAAAGCCACCGCTGAAGTAATCGGGCACGACATCTTTGCGAAAGAAGCCCATCACCGGCCCCTTGGCGCGCCAGCGGAAAGTTTTGTCGAGCTTGAGCCGGTAGCGGTTCATGGCGCGCAGCTCGATGATGCCCAGGCGGTCAAGCTGGGTCAGGTAGCGCACGACCTCGGCTTCGCTGAGCTTGTACGTGGCCAGCATCTGCTCGGCCGTCCACTGGCTCATGCTGCAAATGGCCACGAGCAAGAGTTTTCGATCGGCCACCACCGCGCGCTCTTGCTCGACCGTGAGCTCCTTGCGCAGCGGCTGCGCGTGCACCACCTGCTGCGCGAGCTCGGCGAAGTCCATCTTCAGCACGGCCAGCACGGCGTCGATGCGCGACAGCGGCATGTCGCCTTTGGCAAATATGCGCTTGACGCTGGATTCGGCGATGCCGAGCTCACGCGCGAGTGCGGCGTAGGTGATGCCACTGCGGCGCAGCTCGGCTTTGAGGGCGACGACAAGATCGGCGGACGTGCTCATGGCCCGGTCTCCAGCGAGTATCCGCAAACGATACTTCAAAGCCCACCCGCCGCGACATCCCTGGAAAGCCTTGATACCGGCAGGCCAGCGCCGCAGCATCACGCCGTGTTCAACCCCAAGGCCACCATGATGCTCAAGACCAAGCTGATGTCGCTCAGGCTCGTTGCTCTCGCACTGTGCGTCGCCATCGCGCCACCCGCGCTCGCCCACGGCCCCAGCAGCGGCTCTGAACTTTCCGCCCTGTCGATGCTGCCCATCGCCGTCTCGGTGGCCGCGCCCGTGGCGCTGCTCTCGGCCGGTGCGGCGCTCACCGTGGTGGCCGTCGAGGCCAGCGCAGGTGGCACGGTGTGGGTGCTGGAGCGCGCCTCCGACGGCGTGCGCGGCAGCGTGATGCTCAGCGCCGACGTCGCACGCGGTGCCTCACTGCTGGTGGGCAGCGCGGTGCTCGTCACCGCCGTCTCGGCGGGCTGGGTGCTCTCGACGGCGGGCAAGGTCATCGCCTTCGTACCCAATCAACTGGGTCGCGCTTTGTTGCACCACGAGCGGGTGACACGATGAAAGGGCACACGATGAAGCGCCTTTTTGTCACGCTCTTCTTGTGCGTTAGCACCATCGCGCACGCCGGCCGCAGCTGTGAAACCAAACTGCCCGACACCCGCAGCGTGCAGCGTGGCCTGGAGCTCGCTGCGCGCACGGCGAAAGCGCTGGACGACAGCGGCGCCGACGTGGTGGTGCTGGCGCGTGCCGGGCAAGATCTTTCGCGCTACGGGCTGCGCTGGTCGCACTTCGGCCTGGCCTACCGTGAAGCCGCTGGCTCCGGCGAGGGCAGCGTCTGGCGTGTGGTGCACAAGCTCAACCAGTGCGGCAGCGCCAGCGCTGACGTCTACCGCCAAGGCTTGGCCAAATTCTTTCTCGACGACCCCTTCGAGTACCGCGCGGCCTACGCCGTACTGGCCGTTGAAGCGCAGGAGCGCTTGCGCCCGCTGCTGCGCGACAACGCGCGCGCCGCGCTGCTGCACACCGAGGCCTACAGCATGGTGGCCTACCCCTGGGCGCAGACCTACCAGCAGTCCAACCAATGGGCGCTGGAGACGCTGGCGCTGGCGTTGGAGCCCGCCGCCACGTCGCGCGAACGCGCACAAGCCTGGCTGCAGTTCAAAGGCTATGTGCCCACCATGTTGACCCTAGGCACCTTCACGCGACTGGGCGCACGTATGACAGCGGCCAATGTCGCGTTTGACGACCATCCCAACGAGAAACGCTTTTCAGACCGCATTGAGACGGTGACGGTCGACTCGGTGTTCACTTGGCTGCGCCGCACCGGGCTGACCCTGGCGGTGCAGGAGTTGCGCTGAGCATGGATCGCCGGGAGCGCACTGACAATGCGCCGCGCGCCACCCCCATCCACGACACGAGGGACCATGAGCGAATCACCCCACCCCAACCAATTCGCCCTGCTCGGCCAGCGCCGCTTCGCACCCTTCTTCTGGGTGCAGTTCCTGGGTGCGGGCAACGACAACCTCTTCAAGTTCGCCTTCACGGTGATGGTCACCTACCAGCTGCAAGTGAGCTGGTTGCCGGCATCACAAGCCGGGCTGGCCATCGGCGCGCTCTTCATCCTGCCCTTCCTGCTCTTCTCGGCCACCAGCGGGCAGCTCGCCGACAAGTTCGACAAGGCGGTGCTCATCCGCTTCGTGAAGACGCTTGAGATCGCCATCATGCTGATCGCTGCCCTGGGCTTCATGCAGCACAGCGTGGAGCTGCTGCTGGGCTGCGTCTTCCTGATGGGCCTGCACTCCACGCTCTTCGGCCCGGTGAAGTTCGCCTACCTGCCGCAGCACCTGGGCGAGCGTGAACTCACCGGCGGCAACGGCATGGTGGAGATGGGCAC
>JANMMH010000793.1:0-1739 GCA_031373055.1 Rubrivivax sp.
AAGAGCGGCAAGAAGGGCGTGGCGGTGGCCTACACCGACGCCAGCGGCGCGGCCAAGACGCTTGACGTCGACAAGCTCATCGTCAGCATCGGCCGCGTGCCCAACACGCTGGGCCTGAACGCCGAGGCGGTGGGCTTGCAACTCGACGAGCGCGGCGCCATCGTGGTCGACGGCGAATGCCGCACCAACCTGCCCGGCGTGTGGGCCGTCGGTGACGTCGTGCGCGGCCCCATGCTCGCGCACAAGGCCGAAGAAGAGGGCGTGGCGGTGGCCGAGCGCATGGCCGGCCAGCATGGCCATGTCAACTTCAACACCGTGCCCTGGGTCATCTACACCAGCCCCGAAATCGCCTGGGTCGGGCAGACCGAGCAGCAGCTCAAGAGCGCGGGCCGTGCCTACCGGGCGGGCACGTTTCCGTTCATGGCCAACGGCCGTGCGCGCGCGCTGGGCGACACCACCGGCATGGTCAAGATGCTGGCCGACGCGCTCACCGACGAAATACTCGGTGTGCATATCGTTGGCCCGATGGCCAGCGAGCTGATCGCCGAATGCGTGGTGGCGATGGAGTTCCGCGCCAGCAGCGAAGACATTGCGCGCATTTGCCATGCGCACCCGAGCTTGAGCGAGGCGACCAAAGAAGCCGCCTTGGCGGTGGACAAACGCACGTTGAACTTCTGATGGGGGTGCGCCAGCTCTACGAGCAACTGCTCGCCGAGCGCGGCTACCAGGCCGACGCGTCGCAGCTGCACGCCATTGACGCACTAGAGCGCTGCGAGACAGAGTGGGCCAACTACAAGGCGCGGCGCGGCAACGCCGTCACCAAGCTCTTGGTGCGCCCACCCATCCCGCGCGGCGTCTACATGCACGGCGGGGTGGGGCGGGGCAAGAGCTTCCTGATGGACTGCTTTTTCCAGGCCGTGCCGCTGACGCGAAAGACGCGTCTGCACTTCCACGAGTTCATGCGCGAGGTGCACCGCGAGCTGCAAGAACTCAAGGGCACGGTCAACCCGCTGGACGAGCTGGGCAAGCGCATCGCACGTCGCTTTCGTTTGATCTGCTTCGACGAATTCCATGTCGCCGACGTCACCGACGCGATGATCCTGCACCGGCTTTTGGCGGCGCTGTTCGAAAACCGCGTGAGCATCATCACGACGTCTAACTTTCATCCCGACGGGCTCTACCCCAACGGCTTGCACCGTGACCGCATCTTGCCGGCCATCGAGTTGCTCAAAGACAAGCTCGAAGTTATCAGCGTCGACGCTGGCGTCGACTACCGCCAGCGCACGCTCGAACATGTCTCGATGTACCTCACGCCGCTCGGGCCCGAGGCCGACGCGACCATGCTGCAAGCCTTCGAGCACTTGGCCGAAGCGCGCGACGAAGACCCGGTGCTGCACATTGAGCAGCGCAGCATCCGCGCGCTGAAGCGTGCCGGCGGTGTCGTCTGGTTCGACTTCCGCACCCTGTGCGGCGGGCCACGTTCACAGAACGACTACTTGGAGCTGGCGTCGCGCTTTCACACCGTGTTGCTGTCGGGTGTGCCGGCGATGTCGCCGCGCATGGCCAGCGAAGCGCGGCGTTTTACCTGGCTCGTCGACGTGCTCTATGACCGCCGCGTCAAGCTCATGCTTTCGGCGGCCGTGCCGCCCGAGCAGCTCTACACCGAAGGGCCCTTGGCGCATGAGTTCCCGCGCACCTGCTCGCGCCTGGCCGAGATGCGCTCGGCCGAATTCCTGGCG
>JANMMH010000236.1:0-8174 GCA_031373055.1 Rubrivivax sp.
TCGCGCATGGCGCTCACATCGGCTTCCCACAGTGGGCGCAGCGCGCTGTCGGTGAGCACGCGGCTGACGATGCCGGCGGCGTGGATCGCCGGGCTCGAGTAGTTGCGCCGCACGGTGGCTTTCATCTGCCCGAGCACGAGCTCAGCCTCGGCACGGCTGGCGCAGACCACGCTGAGTGCGCCGGCGCGTTCGCCATAGACGCTCATGCTCTTGGAGAAAGAGTTGGCGATGAAAAACGTGAGCCCGGCGGAGGCCAGCGCGCGTGCCGCGAAGGCGTCTTCCTGGATGCCGTCGCCATAGCCTTGGTAGGCCAGATCGAGGTAAGGCAGCAGCTCGCGCTCACGCAGGAGCGGGATCAGCTGCTGCCACTGCGCCGCACTGAGGTCCACGCCCGTCGGGTTGTGGCAGCAGGCGTGCAGCAGCACGATGCTGCGCGGCGGCAGTGCGCTAAGCGCCGCGCACATGGCCTCGAACTTCAGCCCACCCGTGGTCGCGTCGTAGTAGGGGTAGGTATGCACTGCCAGGCCCGCGCCTTCGAACATGGCACGGTGGTTGTCCCAGCTCGGGTCGCTGACCCACAGCGCGCTGCTGGGCAGCCAGCGTTTGATGAAATCGGCGCCGACCTTGAGCCCGCCGCTGGAGCCCACGGTTTGCAGCGTGGCGATGCGCCCGCTCGTCAGCGCTTCGTGCTCGGCGCCGAAGAGCAGCTGCTGCACGGCGGTGCGCATCGCCGCCGAGCCTTCGATGGGCAAGTAGGGCTTGGCGGCGTTGGCTTGCAGCATCTGCGCTTCCGCCAGACGCACACATTCCAGCACCGGAATGCGCCCCGCGTCGTCGAAGTAGATGCCGATGGAAAGGTTGATCTTGTCGGCGCGCGTGTCGGCCTGATAGGCCTCGTTCAGGCTCAGGATGGGGTCGCCGGCGTAGGGCTCCAGGTGCAAGAAAGTCATGCGGCGAGTGCCTTCTCAATGTCACGTGCCAGGGCCTCAGGCGCATCGTTGGGCGCATAGCGCTTGATCACCTTGCCGTCTTTGCCGACGAGGAACTTGGTGAAGTTCCACTTCACCGCCTGCGTGCCCAGCACGCCCGGTGCTTCGGCCGTTAGCCACTTCCACAGCGGGTGCGCTTCCACGCCGTTGACCTTGACCTTGGCCATCATGGGGAAGTCCACGCCGTAGTTGAGCTGGCAGAAGGCGGCGATGTCGCCATTGCTGCCCGGGTCTTGCGCACCGAACTCGTTGCTGGGGAAACCCACCACCACCAGGCCCTTGTCAGCGTACTTCTGCCATAGCGTTTGCAGCCCGCCGAATTGCGGTGTGAAGCCGCACGCGCTGGCGGTGTTGACGATGAGCAGCACCTTGCCACGCTGGGTGGAAAGATGCGCCGGTTTACCCTGGATTGACAGGGCTTCGAAGTCGTAAATGCTGGGCTTGGTGCTGGGCGTGGGCATGGCCTCTCCTCGTCCCGGCACACGGGTGTTGGCCGGGGGTCGCCATGTTAGCCTTCCCGCCCCTTGGCCCACCTAGGCGCGCGCTGCGCCTCGCCCATGACCGCGCCCACCCACCCGCCCCTGCGCGTGTGCCTGCTTGGCTTTCGGGGCTTTGAAGGCAGCGCCTTGAGCTCGGCGCTGCGCCTGGCCACGCAGCGCCAGCCGCTGTACCTGCCGGTGCAAGACTTGGGCGACTGCGAGCTCGTGATCGTCGACGCCGACCGCAGCGACGCGCTGGCGCAGGTGGTGCGCAGCGGGCTGGTCGAGCGCGCGGTCTACGTCGGCGCGCATCTGCCCGACGACGCCAGCGGCTGGCTCACGCGCCCCATCGACACGCGCCAGCTCCTGCACGAGCTCGACCAACTCGCGGGCATGCACTTTGGCGTGGTCGCCGTCAGCAGCCCGCCGCCCAAGAGCGTGGCGTCTTCACGCATGACACGCGCACTTTTGGTGGACGACAGTGAGATCGCGCTGCGTTTTTTGGAGACGCGGCTGCAGCCGCTGGGCGTGCAGACGCAACGCGCGCAAACCAGCGCCAAGGCCATCGAGCTCATCGACGCGCATGCCTTTGACATCATCTTTCTCGACGTCGAACTCGGCGCCGAGAGCGAGCTCGACGGCCTGGCCTTGTGCCAGCACATCAAGCGCCACCACCGCCATGCCGGCAGCGAGCTCGAGCCCACGGTGGTGATGCTCTCCGCGCATCACAGCGAGCTCGACCGCGCTCGCGGCGCGCTCGCCGGCTGCGACGCCTATCTCGGCAAGCCGCTGGATGACGAGGCCTTACGCCGCCTGCTGCAACACCACAGCGCCGGCTTCAGCGCGTCGCGCTGAGCAGCATCCTCATCCGCGCGTGGCCAACAAGGCCGCGCCCAGGATCAGCGCCGCACCCACCAGCAGCGGGGCCGTCACCACGCCAGCGCCCAGCACCACGGCCGAGGCACTGGCGAACAGCACTTCGCTGATCATGACCACGGCCGTAGCACCCGCAGCCAGCCGCGCCGCGCCATGCTGCAAGGCCAGGTTGCTGAGCAAGAAAAGGGCGCCCATCGACAGCGCCCCCAAGACCCAGCCCCAGGCCGGCGCCGGTGGCCAGGGCGCCGTGCCCATGGCCGACAAACCGGCGGCCAAGACGCCGGCCACGACCGCGCCGCCAAGGAACATCGCCAGCGCCCTGGCCGCTCCACTGCGCGCAGCCTCGCGGCGCAGCATCACGTTGTTGAGCGCAAAGCTGAAGCCGCCCAGCAACGCCAACCCATCGGCCAAACTTTGAGGCGGCGCCAGCACGGCCAGGCCTTGACCCGCAGGCCACAGCACGATGGCCGCGCCGGCCAGCGCCAGGGCCACACGCAGCAGCGCCAGCGCCGTGAGCCGCTCGCCGAGCAGGACGCGCGCGAGCAAGAGCGCCCACACCGGCATCAGATAAAAGAGCAGCACCACGCGCACCACGTCGCCCACGGTCACGGCCCAGTTGAAGGTGGCGTTGGTGGTGCCCGCCGCCGCCACCAGCACCCACAGCGCCGGCGTGCGCACGAGCTCGGCCAGTGCCAGCGGGCGCTGCACGAGCAGCACCAAGGCACAGAGCAGGTAGATCAGCGCGGTGGCCCACAAAGGGTGCAGGCCGAGTGCTTCAAGCTGGCGAAACGGCCACCACGAAACGCCCCAGATAAAGGCGTTGAATAACAGCGCAAGTACGGGCACCAGGTGGGTGCCGCGAGCCTCAGTGGCCACCGTCGCTGCGGGCGATGGTGAGCAGGCGCTCGACCTCGTCGTGATGCTTGGCCAGGTTGGACAGGTGCCAGCGCCGGATGAGCTCCATCGTGCCAGCCACGAGCAGGCCAAACACCGCGATGGCCACATAGGTCGACAAGCCGGCCTTGGTCATGCCCGCGTAAAACGCGCCCAGCCCGAGGATGCAGGCCTGCTCGTTGAAGTTCTGCACGGCGATCGAACGCCCCGCGCCCATCAGGTTGTGGCCACGGTGTTGCAAGAGCGCATTCATCGGCACGATGACAAAACCGCACAGTGCGCCGAGCACGATGAGGAAGGGCGTGGCCACCCAGATATTGGTGATGACGTTCAGCCCGATCATCAAGAGGCCCACGGCCGTGGCCAGCGGGATCACGGCCGTGGCGCGGTCGAGCTTCATGTAGGTCGAGGCCAGCACCGCGCCGACCACCGAGCCAATGACCACGATGCCAGCGAGGCTTGAGGCCTGCGCGGTGGTGTAGCCCAAAGCGACGGCGGCCCAGGCAAAGACGATCAGGCGCACGTTGCCAAAGATGCCCCACAGCAAGGTGGTGGTGGCCAACGAGATCTGGCCCAACTTGTCCTGCCACAGGCGCGAGTTGCAATGCGAGAAGTCGCGCACCAGGCTGATGAGGCCGGTCATCGGCTGCAAGGGCGCCTGCGTGCGCGGTATGCGCAGGTTGAACGCCGCCGCGATGAGGTAGAGGAAGACGATGGTCGAGATCGCCGCTTCGGGTGCGGTGTCGACGCTGGTATCCATCATCGGCAGGTCAAAGTGCAGCAGCATGCTCGACATCTTGGCGCCGATGAGCAGCCCGCCGAGCACAAAGCCGAGCAGGATCGACGCCACCGTCAGGCCTTCGATCCAGCCATTGCCTTTGACGAGTTGCGAGGCCGGCAGCAGCTCGGTGAGGATGCCGTACTTCGCCGGCGAGTAGGCCGCCGCGCCCAAGCCCACCACCGCATAGGCCAGCAGCGGGTGGCCGCCAAAGAGCATCATCAAACAGCCCACCACCTTGATGGCGTTGGAGACGAACATCACGCGGCCCTTGGGCACCGAGTCGGCGAAGGCGCCGACGAAGGGCGCGAGCACCACGTAAAACAGCGCGAACATGGGCGCCAGGGCGGGCGTCTGCCAAGCCGGGGCTTGGCTCAAGTGCAGCAGCTCCACGGCGGCGATCAACAAGGCGTTGTCAGCCAGCGAGCTGAAGAACTGCGCCGCCATGATGGTCGAGAAACCTTTTTTCATCGTGTCGCCATCGTGGCTGCGGCGCGGCGTCAAAACGCACCGGCTCGAAACCTTGTCTCCATGCTTGGGGCGGGCGGTTTATAGCACGCAGGCTGCGCTGTCAAAATGTGACGACCCCCGCCAAATCCCTAGCAAACGCCAGCCCATGCCACGTCCGATCGAAGCCTTGATCCACACCGCAGCACTGGCGCACAACCTGGCGCGCGCGCGCCGTGCGGCACCCGACGCGCGGGTCTGGGCGGTGGTCAAGGCCAACGCCTACGGCCACGGCATCGAGCGTGTGTTTGAAGGCCTGCGCAGCGCCGACGGCTTTGCGTTGCTGGACCTGGCCGAGGCCCAGCGCATCCGAGCGCTGGGCTGGCGCGGCCCCGTGCTGCTGCTCGAAGGTTGCTTCGAGCCACGCGATCTGGAACTGTGCTCGCGGCTTGATTTATGGCACGTGGTGCATCACGAAGCACAGATCGACTGGCTGGCCGCGCACAAGACGCAAAGCGCGCACCGCGTCTTCTTGAAGATGAACAGCGGCATGAACCGCCTGGGCTTCAAGCCCGAGGTCTACCGCAGCGCGTGGACACGGCTGAATGCTCTGCCGCAGGTCGGCGAAATCTCCTTGATGACGCACTTCGCCGACGCTGACGGCCCGCGTGGTGTGGCGCATCAAGTCGCCACCTGGAGCGAGGCCACGCGCGACCTGCCCGGCGAGCGCAGCCTGAGCAACAGTGCCGCCATCCTGCGCCACAGCTTGAATAGCGACTGGGTGCGCGCGGGCATCTTGAGCTATGGCGGCGCGCCCGACTTTCCCGAACACGACATCAAACACTGGGGCTTGCAACCGGCCATGACGCTGCGCACACAGCTCATCGCCGTGCAGACTTTGCGCAGCGGCGACACGGTGGGCTACGGCAGCAGCTTCACCGCCGCCGCGCCCATGCACATCGGCATCGTGGCCTGCGGTTACGCCGACGGCTACCCGCGCTTGTGCGGCAGCGGCACGCCCGTGCTGGTGGACGGCGTGCGCTGCAAAAGCGTGGGCCGCGTCTCGATGGACATGCTGGCGGTGGACCTTGCACCCGTGCCGAAAGCCGGTGTGGGCAGCGAGGTCACGCTGTGGGGAAATGGCCCGGTGGTCGACGGCGTGTCCTCGGTACTTTCCATCGACGACGTGGCGCAGGCCGCAGGTACGATTGGCTACGAGTTGATGTGCGCGCTGGCCCAGCGTGTGCCGACCTCGGTTGAACCCTAAACGCCAGGAGACACGCACCATGTTCAGCTTGCTCGGAACCATCGTCGTCGGCTTGATCGTGGGCGCACTTGCGCGCTTCCTGCTTCCCGGCGAACAGAAGATGGGCTGGATCCTGACCGGCCTCTTGGGCGTCGCCGGCTCGCTCGCCGCCGGCTTCATCGGCCAGGCCATGGGCTGGTACAAGGCCGGCCAGGGGGCGGGCTGGATCGCCTCGGTGCTGGGTGCCGTGGTGCTGCTCTTCATCGTCGACAAAGTACGCGGCGCCAGCAAGGGCGACGGCGGCTCAAGCTCGGCGTGATGTGCTGAAACGGCGCCCGCGCATCACGGCGGCGGACGTCGAATTCACGGCCATCCGCGCGCAAGGCGCGGGTGGCCAAAACGTCAACAAGGTGTCCAGCGCGGCGCAGCTGCGCTTTGACGTGCACGCATCGGCTTTGCCCGACGACGTGAAGCTGCGGCTGCTGGCGCTGGCCGATCAGCGCATCACCGTCGACGGCACCGTCGTCATCAAAGCGCAAGAACACCGCAGTCTGCCGATGAATCGCGCCGAGGCACTGGCGCGTTTGCAGGCCATGCTCGACAGCGTGGCCGAGCCGCCGAAGACGCGGCGCGCCACGCGGCCGACGCTGGCCTCGAAGCGGCGCCGGCTTGAAGGCAAAGGCCACCGCGCGGAGATCAAGGCCGGGCGCGGCAAGCTGGGTGGCAAGGCCAGCGACTGACAATCCCGCCATGGCCAAGACCGTCTACACCTGCCGCGAATGCGGCGGCATCAGCCCCAAGTGGCTGGGCAAGTGCCCGCACTGCAACGCCTGGAACACGCTCGACGAAGGTGTGGCCGAGCCCACGGTGGCGAAGAACCGCTTTCAATCGCTGGCGCGCGCGATGCCTGTGACGACGCTGTCTGACGTGGAAGCCGCCGAGATCGCGCACCAATCCACGGGCCAAGAAGAGCTCGACCGCGTGCTCGGTGGCGGCATCGTCGCTGGCGGCGTGGTGCTGATTGGCGGCGACCCCGGCATCGGCAAGAGCACGCTGCTTCTGCAAGCGCTTGACGCCATGAGCCAGCAGATCAAGGTGCTCTACGTCACTGGTGAAGAAAGTGCCGCGCAGGTGGCGCTGCGCGCACGCCGCCTGGGCCTGTCGGGCAAGCATGTGCGCGTGCTCGCCGAGATCCAGCTCGAGCGCATCCTCGCCGCGATGGAAAGTGAAGCGCCGGCCTTTTGCGTCATCGATTCGATCCAGACCGTTTACTCCGACCAGCTGACCTCGGCGCCGGGCTCGGTGGCGCAGGTGCGCGAGTGCGCGGCGCAGCTCACGCGCGTGGCCAAGACGTCTGGCTGCGCCGTGGTGTTGGTGGGCCACGTCACCAAAGAAGGCGCGCTCGCCGGGCCGCGGGTGCTGGAGCACATCGTCGACACGGTGCTTTACTTTGAAGGCGACACGCATTCGAGTTTTCGCCTCGTGCGCGCCATCAAGAACCGCTTCGGCGCCGTCAATGAGATCGGCGTCTTCGCCATGACCGAGCGCGGCTTGAAAGGCGTGAGCAACCCGAGTGCGATCTTCTTGTCGACGCATGGCGAGCCGGTGCCTGGCAGCTGCGTGATGGTCACGCTGGAGGGCACGCGGCCGCTGCTGGTGGAGCTGCAAGCGCTGGTCGACAGCGGCGGGCCGAGCCCACGGCGTCTGTCGGTGGGTCTGGACCGTGACCGCCTGGCCATGCTGCTGGCGGTGCTGCACCGGCACGCGGGTGTGTCGTGCATGGACCAGGACGTCTTCGTCAATGCCGTGGGCGGCGTGCGCATTGGCGAGCCCGCAGCTGACCTGGCGGTGATGCTGGCGATTCAAAGCAGCCTGCGCGGCAAGCCACTGCCGCGTGGTTTCTTCGCCTTCGGCGAGGTCGGCCTGGCGGGTGAAGTGCGGCCAGCTCCGCGTGGGCAGGAGCGTTTGAAGGAAGCGGCGAAGTTGGGGTTCTCTGTCGCGGTGGTGCCCAAGTCGAACGCGCCGAAAAAGCCGATTGAAGGCTTGACCGTACATGCGGTCGAGCGCATTGAGCAAGCCATCGACACGGTGCGCGGGCTTTGAGCTCCTAACGCTCAAGTCGAAGTGACTTGAACCCGTACACCACCCGCCGCCATTCGTTGCGCAAGCGGTAGCCGTAAGTCGGCATCCGCTGCCGCCAGCCGAACTTGCGCGACGGCGCCTGGCTCGGCGCGGAGATCATCGACGCCGCTGCTTCGTCATGCACACAAGGTGTTGGCGTGAGCAGGCGCACCTTCAGGCCAAACGTCCAGCCCTGGTCGAAGACATGGTCGTAGGGCAGGCTCATGGGCAGCAGGCCGTCGAGGTAGGCCTGCGCCGCGCGGCGGTTGATGAGGTAGGCGCTCGAGCCCGTGCAGCGCGAGAGCATCACGGCGAGATGCTGGCCGGGTGCGACTTCCAGCACC
>JANMMH010000808.1:0-5224 GCA_031373055.1 Rubrivivax sp.
GGCTGGCCACCACGCCGGCCACCGCCGCGCTGGCGCTGTGGCGCTGGTGCATGGCGCGGCGCAGCGCCAGCAGCACGAGCACATGGCGCGGCGCAGGCCAGGCCGCGAGCAGCGCAAAGACCGTCGCAGGTACCAGCGCCACACCGCCGAAAAGAATCGCCGCGACGGACGCGTAAGCCGCCAGCGGCAGGCCCTGGATCGGCGGCAGCATGGCCAATAGCGCGCCGGCACTTAGCAGCGACAGGCCCGGCCAGACGGCAGGTGCGGTGGCGCTGTGCTCGCCCAGGCCTTTGAGCGCCAGCGCCGGCGACAAACGCTGCGCCTGGCGCGCCGGCACAAAGCCGCCAAACATGGCCGAGGCCGTGCCCAGGCCGACGAAGACCAGCGCGCTCGCTGCGTCCAGCCGCAACACCGGCTTGATGCCGGGAAAGTAGCCGCCGCCCAGGTCACCCGCCAGCCATTGCATGGCCAGGTGCGCCAGCCCCAGACCCATGGCCACGCCGAGCACGCCGCCGACGAAGCCCACCAGCGCGCACTCCATCAGCACCAGCGTGCGGCGCTCGTGCGCGGCCAGCCCGAGCACCCCCAAGAGCGCAAGGCTTGGCGTGCGCTGCGCGACCGAAAGCGAGACGACCGAGAAGACCAGAAAGGCGCCGACAAAGAGTGCGACCAGCGCCAGCACGGTGAGGTTGACGCGGTAGGCGCGCGACAGGTTCGAGACACGCGCCTGGCTGTCCATCGTCGCCACCGCGCGCACGCCTGGCGGTAGCGCCAGGCTGGCTACCAGCGCGTCAGCGTTGGTGCCCGGCGCCAAGCGCAAGTCAATGCGTGTGATGCGCCCCAGCGCGGCAAAGCTCACCTGCGCGCCGGCCAGGTCCATCACCGCCAGCGGCGCGCCCGTGGCGGCCACGCTGCCGGCCACACGATGGGCGATGAAGCGGCTGCCGGCTTGCAGCGCCACGCTGTCGGCGGCGCCGAGCTGCGCACGCGCGGCAGCGTTGAGGAAGATCACGCCGGGGTCCAGCATCACAACGCGCGATGTACCGGGCAAGCTGCGCGGCAGCAGGTCGGGCGCCAGTGGCGCCACGCGCAGGGCGTCGATGCCCAGCACACGCATGGCCACACGGTGGCCGTCCGCGTGGCGCGCGTAGGTGTCGACTTCCAGCACAGGGCTGGCGTGGCGCACAACCTCGCTGGCCAGCACACGCTCGAAGAGCGCGTCGTCAAAACCCTCGCGCGGCCCGCGCAATGTCAAGTCGGGTTCGCCGTTAGCCGAACGCACGGCGCCGGCAAATTCGGCCAGCGCCGACTGGTTGATGAGATGCACCGACGAGGCCAGCGCCACGCCCAGGGCCACCGCCAGCAGCGCCACGGCCTGGCGCCAAGGGTGGTGGCGCAGCTCGCGCCAGGCCAGTGGCAGCAGCACGCGCAGCAGCAAGCGCATCACAGGCTCAGACGGGCTCGATGCCGTTCGTGCCGAGCACGACACGGCGGTCGGCCAGCGCGGACGCCGCAGCCGAATGCGTGACCAGCAGGCAGGCCGCGCCGGCCTCATGCACCTGCTCGCGCAGCAGCGCCATCACGCGCGCAGCGGTCGTCGGGTCGAGGTTGCCGGTGGGCTCGTCGGCCAGGATGAGCCCTGGCCGATGCACCACCGCGCGCGCAATCGCCACGCGCTGCAGCTGCCCGCCCGAGAGTTGCGCCGGCAGCCGCGCGGCAAGCCCCGCCAAGCCCACGGCGTGCAGCACGGCGTCCACGCGCGCGGCGTCCGCGCGGCCTTGCAGCAGCAGCGGCAGCGCCACGTTTTCCGCCACGTTCAAATGCGGCAAGACGTGGAAGGCCTGGAAGACGAAACCCAGCTGGGTTCGCCGCAAGAGCGCGCGCTCAGCCTCGCCCAGCGTCGCGAGGTCCTGGCTGTTGATGCACACCTGGCCCGCGTCGGGCGTTTCCAGCCCGGCGATGCAGTTCAAGAGCGTGGACTTGCCGACGCCCGACTCACCGAGCAGGGCGACGAACTCGCCGCGCTTCAACTGCAAATCGACCCCGGAAAACACCGGCGTTTCGCCGAAGCTCTTGCGCAGCGCGCGTACGTCGAGCATGGTCATGTGCCGTGCAACATGGACGTTAGCGCGTGCAGGGCGCGCACCGTGGCGTCGGGCGCATCACAAGGCACGACTCCGCGATCGGGCATGGAACGCAGCCAGGTGAGCTGGCGCTTGGCGAGCTGGCGCGTGGCAGCGATGCCTTGTTCACGCAGTGCTGTGGTGTCGCCGCTCTCCAGCGCGGCCCAGGCCTGGCGGTAGCCCACGCAGCGCATGGCCGGCAGCTTGGCGTCCAAGTCGCCGCGGGCACGCAGGCTGCGCACTTAGTCGAGCAACCCCGCCTGCAACATGGCGTCAAAACGCAGGCCGATGCGCTCGTGAAGCCAGCCGCGTGACTCGGGCTCCAGCGAGACCAGCCGCAGCGACAGCGCACCCTCGCGTGGGCCACCGCCCTGCTGCCAGCTGGACATCGGCCTGCCGCTCAGGCGGAAAACTTCCAGCGCGCGCTGGATGCGCTGCACGTCGTTCGGTGCCAGCCTCTTGGCGGCTAGCGGGTCGACACGCATCAGCTCGTCATACAGCGCGACCAGCCCGTGCTCGCGCGCTTGTGCGTCGAGTGCGGCGCGCACGCCCGCGTCGGCTGGCGGCAGCTCGTCCAGGCCGTCGCGCAAGGCCTTGAAGTACAGCATGGTGCCGCCCACCAGCAAGGCGTGGTGGCCGCGCATGTGGATCTCGCCGACCAGGCGTTTGGCGTCGGCGACGAAACGCGCGGCGGAATAGGCTTCGCTCGGCTCGATCACATCGATCAGGTGGTGCGCCACCGCCGCGCGTTCGGCGGCGCTGGGTTTGGCCGTGCCAATGTCCATGCCGCGATAAACCTGGGCCGAGTCCACGCTGATGATCTCCACCGCTTGAGTGTTAGCGAAGGCCATCGCCACCGCACTCTTGCCCGAGGCCGTGGGCCCGGCCAGGCCCAGCACCGCAGGCGTCATGCCGCCGGCCTCACGTGCGAGCCGCCGCCCAGCGCTCAGCGCGCGGCACCAAGCCCCAGGCCACCGCGCTGGTCAACACAGCCCAGAAGCCCACGCCCAGCGCCAGCGGCATCACCGTGCCGTCAAGCGCCTGGCCCAGCCATACGCCGACACCAAAGGCCACCGCCGCGAGCACAAAACCGGCCAGCGCCGAAGCGGCACCTGCATGCTGCGGGAACGGCCCCACTACCGCCGCTTGCCCCACGGGCTGGTGGATGCCGTGGCCAAAGCAGTACAGCCACTGCGGCAGCAGCACGGCCCAGATGCTGTGCGCGCCCAGCAGCGCCAAGACCACGATGGCCACGCCACCAGCCAGCGTGAAGCGCGCGCCCATAGCCACACCACGCGCCAGCCCGTGGCGCGCCATCCAGCGCCGGCAAAAGAAGGTGCCGGTGATGTAGGCCAGCGAGCACGACGCCAGCGCCAGCCCGTACGCAGCGGCCGACAAGCCCAGCACGTCCATGTAGACGAAGGCCGAACCCGCCAGCAGTGTGAACAGGCCGCCGTAGGTGGCGGCGATGAGCGCCGTCCAGGCCTGAAAGCCCGGGTGCGCGGAGATGCGCCACCAATTGCGCAGCAAGGGCGCGATGCGTGTGGCGTCGACGTTCTTGCGCGCCAGCGTCTCCGGAATGGCACGTGCCATAAACGTTAGCACCGCCACCGCGCACAGCGCACTGGCGACAAAACTCGCACGCCAACCCCACAGCGTGGTGATCGCGCCGCCCAGCGGCGGGCCCACCAGCGCGATGAACCCCAGGCCCGAGAGCGCGATCGACATCACGCGCGCGCCCTCCAACGGCTCGTACAAGTCACGCAGCATGGCACGGGCACACACCACCGCGGCGGCCACGCCGGCCCCTTGCAGCGCGCGCAAAGCAACCAGCGCCTCGATGCTGGGTGCGAGCGCGCAGCCCAGCGTGGCGACGGTGAAGAGCGTCAAGCCGAGCAAGAGCACGGGGCGGCGGCCCACGCGGTCGGCCACGGGGCCCCAGACAAGTTGCGCCAGGCCGAAAGCCAGGATCAGCGCGGCCATGGTCTGCATCGCCGCCGCCATCGACGCGCCGAATTCGCGCGTGAGCAAAGGCAGCCCGGGCAGATAGAGGTCGGTGGCGATGGGCTGCAAGCCCAGCAGCATGGCCAGCGCCCAGGCCGCGAGCCAGTGCGAGACGAGAGGGGCGCTCACGGCGCTAGAGAGGGGCGTCGCGTTCAAGGCCGGCGTCGCGCCTGGCTCTGCTGTCGCGCCTGGCGTGTCAGGCATGGCACGCATCAGAACCTCTCGAATTCCCCGAGGTAGCGCCACTGCCCGGCGGGCAGCTGCCCCAGCGGCACGCTGCCGATGCGCACACGCTTCAAGCCCAGCACCTGCAGGCCGACGAGTTCACACATGCGCCGGATCTGGCGCTTGCGCCCTTCACGCAGCACAAAGCGCAGCTGGTCTTCGTTGGCCCAGCTCACCTTGGCCGGCTTCAAGCGAATGCCGTCGAGGTCCAGCCCTTCGCGCAGCCGTGCCAGGTCGCTGCCGGGCAGCTGGCCTTCGCCCTTGTAGGCCACACGCACGAGGTACTCCTTTTCGACCGGCGAGTTTTCGCCGACCAAGAGCTTGGCGATGCGCCCGTCTTGCGTCAGCACGAGCATGCCGGTGGAGTCGATGTCCAGGCGGCCCGCGGGTGCCAAATGGCGCAGGTGGCCGGGGTGAAACGGCGTCTTTGTGGTGTCCATCACCCAGTGGTTGGCGGCGGTGATGAGCGCGATGGCCGGCTCGTAGCCGTCTTCAGCCTGGCCGCTGACCCAGCCCACGGGCTTGTGCAAGATGATCGTCACGCTGTGGGCTTGCACGGCACGCGCCTTGGCGTCGATGTCGATGGCGGTCGTGGGGGCCACGCGCTGGCCAAGCACGGCCACGCGGCCGTCGACCTTGACCCAGCCGGCAGCAATCCAATCGTCAGCTTCGCGGCGCGAGGCCAGGCCGCGTTCGGTCAGCAGCTTGGAGATGCGCACGCCGTCGTCGCGTGGCGCGGCCTTGGGTGTGGGTGGGCGCGGTGCACCGGGTGGTGCGGCGTGCGTCGTTGGCGGCCGCACGGGTACTTCGCGTGGCCGAGGCGGCGCGGGCACGTCGGGCCGGCGCGGACGCGGCGCGCGGGCGCCGTCACG
>JANMMH010000810.1:0-2545 GCA_031373055.1 Rubrivivax sp.
GCATCATCGACTCCCGCATCTTCCAAGGCATCTTCACGAGCCAGGCCATGCGCGAGGTCTGGTCGGACGAGAACCGCACGCAGAAGTACCTGGATATCGAAGCGGCACTTGCGCGTGTGCAGGCGAGCATCGGGCTCATCCCGCAGGACGCGGCCGACGAGATCGTGAGCCACTGCCGGCTCGACCAGATCGACATGGTCAAGCTGCGGGCGCAGACCGAGCGCATTGGCTACCCCATCCTGGGCGTTGTCTCGCAGCTCAACGCGCTGTGCCGCGACAAGCTTGGCGAGTACTGCCACTGGGGTGCGACGACGCAGGACATCACCGACACCGCCACCGTCTTGCAAATTCGCGAGGCACTGGCGCTGGTGGAGGCCGAGCTAACGGCCATCGCACGTGCACTGACCAAGCTCGCGAGAGAGCACCGCCTCACGCCCGTCATCGGCCGCAGCAATTTGCAGCAGGCCATTCCCGTGACCTTCGGCTACAAGATGGCCGGGCTGCTCTCTGCCGTGCTGCGCCACCAGCAACGCCTGGCGCAGTTGAGAGAACGCGTGCTGGTGGGTGAATTCGCCGGCGCGGCGGGCACGCTGGCTTCATTGCAAACGGGGGCGATGGAAACGCAGGCGGGCCTGTGTACTGAGCTCGGTTTGCAACAGCCGGTGATTGCCTGGCACACCATCCGCGACAACATCGCTGAGGTGGGCGCCTTTCTCGGCCTGGTCGGCGGCACGCTGGGCAAGCTGAGCATGGACGTGAAGCTGCTGATGCAAACGGAGGTCGGCGAAGTCTTCGAGCCCTTCCACCATGGCCGTGGCAGCAGCAGCACCATGCCGCAAAAGCGCAACCCCATTGCCAGCGCCTACATCCACGGCGCCATCTCGGTCGTGCGCCAGCACGCTGCGGCCTTGATGGACGCCATGGTGGCCGACCATGAGCGCAGCACGGGGCCGTGGCAGATCGAGTGGATCGTGTTGCCGGAAGCCTTTTGCTTGATGTCGGGTGCGCTCAAGCAAGCCCGCGCGATGCTAGAAGGCCTGGAAGTCGACGCTGAAGCCATGCGGCGCAACATCGACATGACACAGGGCCAGGTCATGAGCGAGGCGGTGATGATGGGCCTGGGCCCGTTCATCGGCCGTGAGTTCGCGCATGACCTGGTCTACGACATCTGCCGTGCTGCGCTGAAGCAGCAGCGGCCCTTGCTCGACTTGCTGTGTGAGAACAGCGAGATCAGCCATCACGTCGACCGCGCCGCGCTTGCACGCATGTGCGACCCGGCCAACTATCTGGGCCAGAGCGGCGTGATGGTCGACCGCGTGTTGGCTTTGATGCCAGCAGCTTGACGATGGACATCGCCATCGTCGGCGCCGGTCTCGGCGGCCTCACCGCCGCCGCCGCGCTCTTGCAACGTGGCCACCGCGTGCGTGTGTTCGAACAAGCAGCCCAGCTCGGCGAGGTCGGCGCCGGCATTCAGATGAGCGCCAACGCGATGAAGGTGCTTGACCAGCTCGGTCTGCGCGCGCGGTTGGAGCCTCTGGCCGTGCGCCCGCAAGCCTTCGAGTTCCGCCGCTTTGACAGCGGCGAGCTGCTGCACCGCCTGCCGCTGGGCAGCGCGCACGAGCAGCGCCACGGCGCGCCCTACTTCCAACTGCACCGCGCCGACCTGCACGCGGCCTTGCGCGACGCCGTGCTAACCCTGGATGCACGTGCATTGCAAGTGTCTTCGCGCGTGACGCACGTCGCGGAGTCGAGCGGTCATGTCGACATCGGCATCGACGGCCAGCCGGGCGTGCAGGCCGAGCTGGTGATCGGCGCCGACGGCATCAAGTCGATAGTGCGTCAGCACCTCTTTGGCGACAGCTCACGCGTCTTCACCGGCCAAGTGGCGTGGCGCTGCCTGGTGCCCACCGAAGACATCCCGCCCGCGCTGCGCACCGACATCGTCTCCACCCTTTGGTGCGGCCCGAAGAACCACGCAGTGATGTACTACGTGCGCGGCGGCAGCCTGCTCAACTTCGTCGGCTGTGTCGAGCGCGCGCTCGATGAAGACGACGAGGAGTCGTGGACCGCACGCCGGCCCTGGGAAGAACTCGACGCCGACTACGCCGGCTGGCACGCCAAAGTGCGCGCCGTGGTTGACCGAGTTGAGCGCACGCAGTGTTTCCGCTGGGCCTTGAACCACCGGGTGCCCAGCCCGCGCTGGAGCAGTGCGCGCATCACCTTGCTGGGCGACGCCGTGCATGCCACGCTGCCCTACATGGCGCAGGGCGCGGCCATGGCCATCGAAGACGCCGCCGTGCTGGCACGTGCGCTCGAACTCCCCGGCACGCTGAGCGCGCGGCTGCAAACCTACGAAGCCCATCGCGCGCCGCGCACCGCGCGCGTGGTGCGCGAAAGCGCGGATATGGGTGAGCTCTACCATCTGGTCGACGCGCAGGCCATGCGCGAGGCGTTTGCGGCGCGCGACATCGCACGCTCACGCAACGAGTGGCTTTACCCCTATGACCCGTGGCAGGCAGAGCTAACGCCCGACACGACGGCACCG
>JANMMH010000820.1:0-15329 GCA_031373055.1 Rubrivivax sp.
GGCCTCGTTGCGCGACGGGCTCATCGTCGACGGCGCGACCGCCACCGACGCCTACGCCGCGGCCATGGCCGACATCGGCGTGCGTGTGCAGGGCGGGCGCTCGACGGCGACCATCACCGCGTCGATGGCCGAGCAGGCCGAGGCCGCGCGCTCGGGCGACTCGGGCGTCAACCTCGACGAAGAAGCCGCGCTGCTGATCCAGTACCAGCAGGCCTACCAGGCTGCCGCCAAAGTCTTGCAGGCCGCGCAGCAAGTCATCGATGCTTTGCTGCGCAATGCGGCGGTGTGACGACGGCGCGGCTACCCCGATTTGCCTAACCCGACACTGAACCACAAGAGAACGCCATGCCCATCCGCATCGCCTCGGCCCATGCCTTTGACGCCTCGTTGGGCAACCTCATGCGCCGCCAGATCGCGCTGGGCGAATCGCAAGAGCAGCTCACCAGCGGCAAGCGTGTGCTCAAACCCAGTGACGACCCCACGGCGGCCGCACGCGCCGAGCGCGCGATGGCGCAGATCAACCGCTCGGAAGCCAACCAGCGCGCGCTGGACGCCAGCCGCAGCAACATGCAGCAAACCGAGGTTGCGCTGGGCGACGCCGGCGAGTTGTTGCAGCAGGTGCGCGAGCTCATGGTCAGCGCCGGCAACGCGAGCTACTCCGACGCTGAGCGCAAGATCGTGGCGGTCTCGCTGCGTGGCCTGCGCACGCAGCTCTTGTCGGTGGCCAACCGTAGCGACGGCGCCGGGGGGTATCTCTTCGGTGGCCAAGGCTCGACCACCGAGCCGTTTGTCGACGCGCCCGGCGGCGTCAACTTTCAAGGCACCACGGGCAGCCTGCGCGCCGCCACGGACGACCCGCTGCCGCTGTCGGTGGACGGTCAGGCGGCGTGGATGGGCGCACGTGATGTGCTCACCGGGGTCGCCGACATCTCGCTCTTTGACGTCATCGACGCCACCGTGGCCACCTTGGAAACGCCCAACCTCAGCAGCGGCGCCATCGTCACGGCCGTGCACGCGGGGCTGCGCGACCTTGACGCCGCAAGCAACAACCTCTCGGGATGGCGCGCGCGCAGCGGCGAGGCCTTGTCGCGTGCCGACTCGATGGAAGAGCGCTTCGGGCAAGTCAAGCTCGGTGCGCAAAAAGAGCGCTCCGAGGCCGAAGACCTGGACATGGTGAAGGCCATCGCCGACTTTCAAGCCAAGCAGACCGGCTACCAGGCCGCGCTGCAAACCTATTCGATGGTGCAGAAGCTGTCGATGTTCGATTACATCGGTCGCTAGTGCTCAAGCCGAACGGTAAGGACCATGGCCATCACCGACCACCCCGTACTGGCACAACTGGCGATCAGCCACAGCCCCGTCATCGACGCGCAGCGTGCCAGCGTGGGCACGCGGCTCACGCTAGCGCGCTGGCGGCCTGAGCTCACGCCTGGCGGCGCTGAGGTGCTGGCGGCGCTGGCCGAGGTTTGGCCAGACGCTGCCGCGCGCAAACCAGGTGCCGCCTTTACGCCCGGCACGGTGGTTCTGAACGTCGTCGGCGAAGGCTTGCTGCATGCCTTGCTGGCGGCACCCGCACGCGCGCCGTTTGCGCTGGAGGTGCCGGCCTTTTTGCTTGCGGACGCCACGATGCATGCGCCGCTGCGCGCCTGGCACGAGGCCGGCGGCGAGCTCTGGATCAAGGGCCGCGGTGCGACCGAGATCGACGCCGATTGGCGTGGCCGCTTTAAACATCTGTTCTACGAGCTGCACGACGCACCGCCGCCCGGCCGGGGCAGCTGGTCGGCCGTGGCCGCCGGTGCGCACAGCATTGCCGAACTCGACGCCGCCGTGCGCCAGGGCGCTGTGGCCGTGGCGGGTTGGCCGCTCGCGCAGCCTGCGCCCGCGCCAGGTGCGCGCCAAAAGGTCGCGCCTGAGATGCAGGTCGTGCTGGAGCTCATCAACCGTGTTGACCGCGAAGAGCCGATCGAACGCCTGGACGCCACGCTCAAGGGCGACCCTTCGCTCGCGTTCCGGCTGCTGCGCTACATGAACTCACCCGCGTTCGGGCTGCAAGTCGAGATCAGCTCGTTTCGCCACGCGCTGATGATGCTGGGCTACGCCAAGCTCAAGCGTTGGCTGGCGCTGCTGCTGGTGTCGGCCAGCAAAGACGCGCGGCTCAAGCCGGTGATGTACGCCGCCGTGCGCCGTGGCCTGGTGATGGAAGAGCTGGCGCGCGCCGCCGGCGACACCGAGATGAAAAGCGAGATGTTCATCTGCGGCGTGTTCTCGCTGCTCGACAGCATGCTGGGTCAACCCATGGCCGAGTTGCTTCCCAACGTGCCTTTGCCCGAGCGCGTGCGCCAGGCGCTGGGTGCGCAAGAGGGCCCGTTCATGCCTTACCTGAACCTTGTGCGCGCCATGGAGTCGGGCGCCGCGTATGAGCTCCAGGAGCTCGCCGACGACTTGATGCTCGACGCCGTCGATCTCAACCGCGCCTTGCTTGCGGCTTTGTTGGCGGCACGCCAACTGGACTGACCCCAGTACCTGGTTGACACTCGCGGGGTGACCGACCCCACGCACGTTTCGGGCTTAAGCCCCGCCCCCAGCCAAGCCGCCTTCGGCCCCGACGACGCGTTGCTGCGCACGTTGTGGCAGTCGCCCTATCCGGCCACGCTGCAAGACGCCGCGTTCCGCTTCGTCAGCGTCAACGATGCCTTTGTCGCCTTCAGCGGGCGCGCGCGGGAGCAGCTGATTGGCGTCGACGCCAGCAGCTTGCAGCCCGAGGCCGACCGGGAAGCCAACGTCGCACTGCGCGAGGGCTATCCGCCGTTGCACGACACGCAGGCGTCGATTGCGCCGCAGCGCCGGCGTTTGGTCGACAACCTGGGGCGCGAGCGTTGGTTCAGCCTGGACGCGCGCCGTGTGCTCGACGCGCTGGGCGAGCCGCGCTGGCTCTCGGTGCTGCAAGACGTGACGGCCGAGCACGAAGCGCGCAACGCGGGCCAGCGTGCGCAAGACGAGCTGGCGCTGTGGTTCGAGTTGTGCCCTGCGGGCATGCTGGTGTTTGACGACGCGGGTGTGGTGATTCGCACCAACGCCGCGTTTGAAGCCTTGATCGGCCGTGTGCTGGTGAGCTTGAGCGACGCCGATAGCGAGCTGCAATGGCTGCTTGGCTGGGAAGCGCCGCGTGGGGGCAAGCCCGCGCATGCGGCGCGTGGGCCGCTGGAGCGCACCGTCACTGTGACGCTGCCCGACGGACGGCGCAGCCGCCTGCTGGCGCGCCTGCGCAGCTTGCCGGGCGACGACACGCGCCACCGCACCATGGTCGTGGTGGAAGACCGCAGCGCTGAAGAAGAGCGCGACGTCGCACGCCGCGAGATCGGCGTGCTGATGGACGCGGCCAGCATCGGCGTGGCCACCTTCGACCCGGTGCGCGGATGGCTGCCGTCGCAAGCGCCTGCGCCCGCAGGCATGGGCGTTGGCGGCGGCGCGCGCCACGGCCTGCAGGGCATCAACCGCGAGCTCGTCGACGCCGCCTCGCTGCCCGAGTACGAGCGGCTGCAACAGGCACTGCGCAAGCGCGAACGCGCCGAAGTGCGCTACGCCGTGAACCACCCGGATAGCGGTCGGCGCTGGCTGATGACGCGTGTCGAGCCCGCGACCATGGCCGACGGGCGCACCACCCTGTCGGTGGTCACGCTGGACATCACCGAGCAGGAGTCGGCACGCCAGCGCAACGAGCAGCTGCTGCGTGAGCTCACGACCATCCTCGACGGCTCCACCGCCGGCATCGCCTACCTGCGTGGCGATGTGCTCGTGCGCTGCAACCTGCGCTTCGAGCGCATGCTGGGCTTCCAGGCGGGTGAGGCCGCAGGTGTCACGCTGCGCGAGGCCTTTGGCCGGCGCTTCCCTGCCGACACCAGCGCCGAGCTGCTGAAGACGATGGGGGCGGTGTTGGCCACGGCCGGCGCGTATGAGTGCGAGTTGCAAGCCCAGGCACAGCCTCAGACCCAAGCGCAGACCACGCCAAGCTGGTATTCGCTGTCGGTGCGGCGCGCGCAGAGCGAAGGCACGTCGATGAGCGACGCCGTGGCCGTGCTCACCGATATCTCGCGCCTCAAAGCGCAGCAGGCCGAGTTGGAAGATGTGCTGCGTGAGCGTGAGCTGATGTTCAGCCTGTCTGAAGTCGGCATCGCCTACATGCGTGGCTCGCGCATCGAACGCGCCAACCAGGCCATGGCCAGCCTGGCGGGTTATTCGGTGCCCGAGCTCACGGCGCTGGACGGCGCTGAGCTGTATGAAAGCACGCGTGAATGCGTCGAGTTTGAAGCCGCCGTGAGCTCGGCCCTGCGCCAGAGCGGCCGCTACCTCGGCGAGCGGCGCTTGCGCCGACGCGACGGCCAGCTGGTGTGGGTGCAAGTGGCCGCGCGCCCGGTCGACGAGGCCGATCCGGGTGCTGGCGTCATCACCTCGTTTGTCGACGTCGACGAGCGTCACCGCGCGCGCGAGTCTCTGCTGCAACAGGCCGAGCGCACACGCGCCATTCTCGACTCGGTGCTGGTGGGCATCGTCACCGTCTCGGCACAGGGCATCGAGTGGATGAACCGCTCGGCACGGCGCATGTTCGGCGGCGAGCTGGCCGACTTTGTGGGTGAAGACATCAGCACGGTGGCCAGCGGCGGGCCCGAACATCCGCTGCGCCACTCCTCGCAACATCTGCTGCGCCGCGCCGATGCCCAGCCCGAGACGTTTGAGTGCCGTTTGCTGGCGCGCGACGGGCGCCAGTTCTGGGTCGTGGGCAGTGTCGTCACCTCGGCCCATGGCGCAGGCCAGACCCAGGGCCAACCCCAGCTCACCTACGCCTTGCTCGACATCGAACGCCGCCGCCAGGCCGAGGTCAGCATCGCGCAGGCGCAGGCGTCGCTGCAACGCATCATCGAAACCGCACCGCTGGCCATCGCGCTCTTCGATGCCCGCTCGCTGCGCGTGTTGCAGCTCAACCAGATGACCTCCAGCTTCTTCGCCCGGCCTGTGGCCGAGGTACAGGGCCGCTTGCTCGAAGAATGCATCGCGCCAGCGCGCGCCGCAGTCATGCGTGAATGGTTGGAGGCGGCGGCACTCATGCCCGAGGTGCTGCACCGTGAGTGGCACGACATCGGTGAGACGGCCAGCGCGCGTGCGTGGGACGTGCGCATCGTGGCGCTGCCGGCCAGTGACATCGGCGCGGCGCAACTGCTGCTGGTGGCCAGCGACGTGACCGAGCAGCGCGAGGCCGACCAGGCGCGGCTGCAAGCCGCCATCACCCAGCGTGAACTGCTGGTGCACGAAGTGCACCACCGCATCAAGAACAACCTGCAAGGCGTGGCCGGGCTCTTGCAGCAAAACGCGCATCGCCACCCGGAGATGGCCACGCAGCTCGGTGAGGCGGTGAGCCAGGTGCAGGCCATCGCGCAGGTCTATGGCTTGCAGGTTGGCGACGACGGCCCACTGCGTGTGCCGCGTGTGCTGGAGGCCATCGCTGCGTCGGTGCAGCGCACCTTCGGTCACAGCATCTTGGTCGAAAGTGCCGACGCCGAGTTGTCGCAATTTGTCTTGCCTGAGGCAGAGGCGATCCCGATCGCGCTGACGCTCAACGAGCTGCTCACCAATGCCATCAAACATGGCCAGGGTGGGTCCGTGAGCTGCGGTGTGCGTGCGGTGGATGGCGGCGTGATGGTGCACATCCGCAACCAGGGGCAGCTGCGCGAGGGCTTCAGCCTCGATGGCTTTCCCGGCGGCGTCTCGGGCCTGGGCCTCGTGCGCGCGCTGCTGCCACGGCGCAGCGCCAGCTTGAGCATGGAGCAGCAGGGCGGCTACGTGCAGGTGCTTGTGGTCTTGCGTGAACCCAGCGTGCGTCGGCAGGCATCGTGAAAGCTTTCGGCCAGAATCGCGCCATGGCTTCCCACTTCGACGCAGCGGCCTCGCGCCGGCCCGGTTCACCATGAGCAGCGCCGCGAACCTTGGCCGTGTGCTCGTCGTCGATGACGACCGCCTTGTGCTGGCCACACTCGTGCACGGCTTGCAGCAAGCCGGCTACACCGTGATCGACGCTGACAACGGTGACGATGCCATCTTGCTGGCGCGCCAGGAGCGGCCCGAGCTGGCGCTGCTGGACATCCGTATGGAAGGCAAGAGCGGCTTTGACGTCGCCGCCTACCTGCGCGATGTCTCGCATATTCCGTTCATGTTTCTCTCGGCCTTCAGCGACGCCAGCACCGTGGCGCGCGCCAGCGAGCTCGGCGCGGTGGGCTACCTGATCAAGCCCCTGGACGTGGCGCAAATCGTGCCGCAGGTGCATGCCGTGATGGCGCGTGTGCGGGCTGGCACGCTGGGCGTTGCCAAGGTTGACGCCGAGGCCACGCCGGCTGCGCAGACCCCGGAGCAGACGGCCATGGCCGTCGGCATCGTGATGCACCGCTTTTCACTGGACCGGCGCGCGGCAGCCTTGCGCTTGCAGCGTATGGCTGCCGATCAAGGCATCTCGCTGGCGGCGCAGGCCGAGCGGCTGCTGCAGGCCGTGGAAGAGCTGTCGCGCACGGCGACCTAACGCGCGTTGTAAGCGCCGGCGCACGTCGCGGTGTTACGGCCGCAGCGTGAAGAAAAACGCCGCCCCGCGGCCCGGTTCAGCTTCGGCCCAAATGCGCCCACCGTGGCGCGCCACGATGCGCCGCACGGAGGCCAACCCGACGCCGGTGCCTGGGAATTCGCTGGCGCTGTGCAGGCGCTGGAAGAGTCCGAAGAGGCGGTCCACCGAGCGCATGTCAAAGCCCGCGCCGTTGTCGCGCACGACAAACACGCGCGCGCCGTCCAGCGACTCATGGCCAAAGCGCACGCGCGGCTCGTGCTGGCGCTGGGTGTACTTCCAGGCGTTGCCCAGCAGGTTTTCCAATAGCTGGCGCAAGAGCGTGGGGTCGCCTTGCGTGACCATGGCCGGTTCGATGTCGAACTGGATCTCGCGCTCGGGCGCACCGCGGCGCAGGTCTTCGACAATGAAGGCCGCCAGCTGCGACAGGTTCACCGGTTGCTGTGTCAAGGCTTGGCTGCCCAAGCGCGCCATCGCCAGCAGAGCGTCGATCATCTGGTTCATGCGCGCGGCCGCACCCAGTACGCGGTCGAGGTGGTCGTTGCCGACGCGGCCCAGCTGCGCGGCGTAGTCCTCTTTCAAGATGCGCGTGAAGCCTTCGACCACACGCACGGGCGCACGCAAGTCGTGCGAGACGGTGTAGCTGAAAGCCTGCGCATCTTCGCGTTGCACCTGGCCGTCGCTCTCAGTAGCCGCCACCGCTGCGCGTAGCACGCCCAGGTAGCCGGTGAAGCGCCCCATGTCGTCGCTGAGTGGCGTCGCGCTGAGCTGCCACACCGGCTTGCCCGCACCCTGGCCGTCGGCCAGACTGACGGTGCGCGATAGCCACATCGCGCGCGCGGCCAGCAGCTCGTTCAATGCCAAGCTGCCGTCGGCCAGCGCTGGCGCGGCGTCGTGCACGAGTTCGGTCAACAAGGCGCCGGGCCAGGCACGTGTGTCGACGTCGCCCGCGCCGCGTGCCTCATGGCCGCCCGACGCTTGCGGTTCGGCCTCGACGCTGGTGATGCGCAGGTGTTGGTCGGTCTGCCAGTACAGGCCGTCGTGCAGCCGGCGCAGCGCCAGCCAGCGGCGTTCGCGTGCGCGGCGTTCGCCCTGCCAGCGCGCATCCACGCGTTGCATGCCGATGAAGGCACCGGCCGCAGCCGCTGCGAGGCCGACAAGGGCCAGCACCAGGAGCCAGGCCGGGCCGCCGCCGGCCTCGATCGCCTGGCAGCCCGCCAACGGCAGTGCCAGGCCAGCGGCCGCCGAAAATCCCAAGAGCCGCGTGCGCAGGGCTTGCATGGGTTTCATTGTACGAAGCAGCTTCGCGCCAAACGTGGGACGACGGCCGCTGGCACTGTCCTAACATCGCCGCTCGGGCCGCACCCGTGGCGGCGGCGCGCTCCAGCTCATACCGACGCTGCCGATAACCGTGTCAAGTACCTCGCCAAGACATGACCAACTCCGTGACCCGAGCCCCGCTCGACTCGCCTGCCGGCGTGCTGGACGCTTCGGCACTGGCGCGCTTACGTGAGCTCGACCCCGACGGGCGCGCAGGTGTCGTGCCACGCGTCATGCGTACTTTCGAGCATTCGCTGGTGAAGACGCTGGCCGCCTTGCGTCAGGCCGACGAGTCCCGCGACTTGGCGGAGCTGCGCCGCCTGGCCCACACGCTGAAATCGTCGTCCGCCAGCATCGGCGCGATGGAGCTTTCTGCGGCTTGCGCACGCTTGGAGAGCCTGGCGCGTGACCGCCTCGGCGCGCAGATCCCCGAGGCGCTGGTACAACTGCTCACAGCAGGTACACAGGCCCAAGCGGCTGTGTCAGCCCTCTTGGCAAGCGCAGAAACAAGCCCCCGAATCGGATGAAGTTGATCACGGCCCAGGCAGATGATGCTGCGCGCATAGCGGCGCGCATCTTGCTCGTAGACGACGACGAAGTGAACCTCTTGCTCACGGCGCTGGCCTTGCGCGACCGCGGCTTCGAGATCACCGAGGCCGGCAGCGGCGAGCAGGCGCTGGAGTTGCTGGCGGGCTGGACGCCCGACATCATCGTGATGGACGCCATGATGCCGGGGCTGGACGGCTTTGCCACCTGTGAGGCCATTCGCGCGATGCCGGGTTTCGACAGCGTGCCGATCCTGATGTTGACCGGCCTGGACGACGACGCCTCCATCACCCACGCCTATGAAGCCGGTGCCACCGACTTCTTCGTCAAAGCCACGCAGTGGAGCCTGCTCGCCGGGCGCCTGCGCTACCTGTTGCGCGCCTCGCGCACACGCATCGAGCTGGCCAGCAGCAAAGCCAAGCTGGCGCGCGCGCAAGACCTGGCGCGCATGGGCAGTTTTGATTGGCTGCGCATCGACAGCAGTCTTGCGATGTCCATCGAAGGACTGCGTGTGTTCGGCCGCGGCCCGCATGACGCCGTGGGCTTGCGTCAGCTCTTTCGCATGGTGCCGGGCGAGTCGCGCGGCGCCTTGTTTCGGCTCTTTCGCGATGTCTTTCGCCGCAGCTCGGTGCTGGCCACCGACGTGCCCATCACCTTGCCCGACGGCCGCCAGCGTGTCATCCACATCGAAGCCGAGCCCGAATTCAACGAGCAGGGCCAGGGCAGTGGCTACACCGGCATCGTGCAGGACGTGACCGACCGGCGCATGGCCGAAGACAAGATCCGCCACCTGGCCAACTTCGATGCACTTACAGGTCTGCCCAACCGCCGCCAACTGATATGGCGTGCCGAGCGCGCTGTGGAGTACGCGCGCCGGCTCGAGCACCCGCTGGCCTTGCTGCTCATCGACCTCGACCGCTTCAAGATCATCAACGACACCCTGGGCCACGCCGCCGGTGACGAGCTGCTGATGGAAGTGGCGCGGCGCCTGCGCGGCTGCGTGCGCCACAGCGAGCAGGTCATGGACAACGGCCTGGATTACGGCGGCACGCGCTCGCACCGTTCGCTCGAAGCCGTAGGGCGCTTGGGTGGTGATGAATTCGTGGCGCTGCTGCCCGAGGTGGTGGACGAGCGCGATGCTGACCGCGTGGCGCAGCGTGTGCTTGAGGTCATGCGCGAGCCGATCTTCGTGGGCGGCCAGGAATGTTTTGTCACCGCCAGCGTGGGCGTGGCGCTGTACCCGCGTGACGGCACCAGCGTGGCCGACCTCATGCGCAATTCCGACGTGGCGATGTACTCGGCCAAAGGCCAGGGCAAAAACGCCTCGGCGATTTACGGGCCGCAGCTCGCCGGGCGTGGCCGTGAAAAGCTCGAGCTCGAGACCGCGTTGCACAAGGCCATCGAACGCAACGAGCTGGTGCTGCATTACCAGCCCAAGATCGACGTGCGCACGGCGCGTATGGTGGGCGCTGAAGCCTTGATGCGCTGGCAACGCGCCGACCGCTTGGTGCCGCCGGGCGAGTTCATCTCACTCGCCGAAGAGACCGGCCTCATCGTGCCGATGTCGGAATGGGCCTTGCGGGAGGCGGCCTTTCAGGCCCGCCTGTGGCACCAGCGTTTTGGCTTCGCCGACTCCATTGCCGTGAACCTGCCCAGCCGGCTCTTCGAGCGCAGCGACCTCATTGAGAGCATTCACCAGGCGGTGACGATCCAGGGCGTGCCGCACCGCGTCATCATGCTGGAGATCACCGAAGACAACCTGATGAAGGACCTGCAAAACGTCATCCCGGCCCTGCACCGGCTCAACGAAATCGGCGTCGAAATCGCCATCGACGACTTCGGCACGGGCTACTCCTCATTGGCCTACCTCACCACGCTGCCGATCTCTGAGTTGAAGATCGACCGCAGCTTCGTGCGGGACCTGGGCGTCACGCCGCAAAGCGCGGCGGTGGTCACCGCCATCATTGCGCTGGCGCGCTCACTGGGCCTGCGTGTCATCGCCGAAGGCGTGGAGACGCTGCGCCAGATGGAGGTGCTGCACCGCCTGGGTTGCACCACCATGCAGGGCTTTCTGTTCAGCCGCCCCGTGCCGCCCTTGCAGCTTGAGCAGTGGCTCAGCGAGACCGTGCAGCCACGCGCCGCGAACTGGATCGCGCCGGCGCAAAGGCTCGACGACCTGGCGCCCGAAGGCCTGGGCGCGCGCGCTCTGCGGTCCTAGATGGCCACGGCGACGAAGGCGGGTGCCGCACCCGCCATGACCCCCGCCGCCCTGGCCAAAGGCGCATTGCGCCGCTTGGCTGTGGCGCAACTCGAACCCACGCCAGAAAACTACGCCCGCGCCTACGCCGACGAGGGCGGTGCCCCGGCTGCGGCGATGTCTGAGGCTGCTGCCGCATTGCTTCAGCCACTCAGCGAAAGCCTGTTCGACGAGCCCGAAGCCGGCGCCAAGCTCGTGGCGATGCTGATGGCGGGCCAGTGGCCGCAGGCACGTGAGTTGATGGCGCAGGGCCAAGAGTCACGCCGCGACTTCGCGGCGAGCACGGCCGAGACCCTGCGCCGCATGGTGCAAGGCCTGGACCGACCCTCCACGGTATGGCCCGCCGGACGCCGTCGTGACGGTGTGCAGCGCGTGCTGGACAACAGCCGCGGTGACCTGCATCGCCTGCAGCAGCGTCTGGCGTCGCTGGTCACGGCGTGGGACAGCGATGCCCCGGCCGCGACAGGTCTGGGGACCCCCGAGGCCAGTGGAGCCGCGACGACATCAACCAGTGGCCAGAGCCCGGACGCCCATTGGCCCGCCCTGGCCGCAGATTTGAACGACACCATCGGGCACGGCTTGGCGCCCCAAGACAGCACGGCGCAAGCGCTTGCCGCTGAGTTGGCGGTGCTCGGCCAGCGTATCGCCAGCGAAGGTGCCCACGCCGCGTTGGTCGCCGACGTGCAAGCCGCCTGCGTGCAAGCCAGGCGCCTCTTCGCCCATCGCCATTGCCTGGTCGACGAGCTTGCCGCGCTGTGCCGTGAGCTCGGCCATGGTGTGACGGAGCTCGCCGAAGACCAGAGCTGGGCGCGCGGCCAGGGTGAACAGATTCGCGCGCGTTTGGCCGAAGGCGTGAACCTGCGCAGCGTGCGCGCGGTGGCCGACGTGCTGGCACAGGCGCGCGAACAGCAGCAGGCCTTGCGTGGCCAGCGCGACGCTGCGCGTGACGCGCTCAAGTCGATGATCCAGCTCATGTTGCGAGAGCTGGAAAGCCTGGGCGCGCAGACCGACAACTTTCATCAAGCCCTGGGCCAGCATGCGCTGGCGGTGCAGGGCGCCGACTCACTGGACGACTTGACCGAAGTCGTGCGCGACATGGTGGCGCACAGCCGTCAGGTGCAGCAGCTGGTGGGCCAAACGCGTACGCGTCTGCACGACGAACACGCGCGCGCACTCGAATTGCAGCAGCGGGTGGCGGCACTCGAAGACGCCCTGCGCAAGGTCTCGGACGAAGCTACGACCGACGCGTTGACGCAGGTCGCCAACCGGCGCGGCCTCACGCTGGCCTTCGACGGCGAACTTGCACGTCTGGCGCGTCACCCCGCCGGCACGTCCGCACCAGCCTTGTCGTTGGCGCTGATCGACATTGACAACTTCAAAAAGCTCAACGACACCCTGGGCCACGCCGCCGGCGACGAAGCCTTGCGGCGGCTGGCCGCCGCTGTGCGCGAGCGGCTACGCCCGGGCGACCATTTCGCGCGCTTCGGTGGCGAAGAGTTTGTCGTGGTGCTGCCGGCCACCACCGCCACGGAGGCCTGCGAGACGCTGACACGCCTGCAACGCAGCCTCAGCGCCAGCCTCTTCATGCATGGCGGGCAGGAAGTGTTGGTCACCTTCTCAGCCGGGGTCACAGCCTGGCGGCTCGGTGAGACGCTCGAAGCCGCGCTCGAGCGCGCCGACCAGGGGCTGTACGAAGCCAAGCGCGCCGGCAAGAACCGCACCTGCGGCGCTTGAGCTGCGCTGCATACGCGACGGCCTCAAGTGTTTGGGGTCTGCGGCCGATAAGGCCTTGAGGCCTGTGACCATGTTTGCCTTCGGGCGGCATGGCCTGCGCCAGCGCCAGGCCCCTTGTTTTGATGCACCGACCCACGCCGCCACGATGTTCGCCCCGCTCATGCGCGCCCTGCGCGCTATCTTCGTCGACGAGTTGCAGTTGCAGCGTGGCCCGCGCGGCTTGAGCCTGGGCCTGCAGCGCAAAACCAAAGCGCCGAGCGCCAAGCGCACGCTGGCCCCCGACAAGCCCAAGGCGCAGTTGGCTGCCAGCACCGATCTCGCCCCCATCCAGCGCGACCTCGCGACCCTGTTCGACAGCATGCCCGGCTCGCGGCGCGCGCTATGCCACCTGGCCTACGTCGAGCAAGAGCTCACGGAGCAAGGCCTCGAGCGCCTGCAGACCATGGCGCTGAACCCGCTGCGCCAGGCTCTGGGCGAGCTGGAGAACGCCGTCGTGAATTGGTCGCCCACCGGACTGGCGAGCCTGCGCTCGAAGATGGCCGTCGCGCTGCGCGAGCGTGAGGCTGCGAGCGACGGCGAGGAGGTCGACGTGCCCGCGTCGCGAGCCAACCTGCCGGCGCCCGAAGTCTTCGAGTCACGCAGCGAGACCACCGATGCCGACCTGGACCAAGCGGCGCTGTTGGCGGCCTATGGGCAGTCGGCAGGGGGTGTGGCGGAGAGGGTGTGAGGCCCCGAAGCAGCGGGCCTGTGGCGGAAGCGGTGAGATTCGAACTCACGGAGGATTTAAACCCTCGCCGGTTTTCAAGACCGGTGCCTTAAACCGCTCGGCCACGCTTCCTTGCGGTGACGATTCTAGAGGCCGGGCTGCGGTGACTGGGCGCAGGCGACTTGGAACAACTCACGCCGGCCGCCATCTACGCGCACGGCCGTCAGTGCTTCGCCCCACGCGCAACCTGTGTCCAACCCAAGCAGCAGTGGGCGGTTGACCAGGCCCAGCGTGCTCCAGTGGCCGAAGGCCATGGGCTCGCCCTGGCTACTGCGTCCGGGCACCTCAAACCAGGCGTGGTGGCCGGGCAGGGCGGTGTCCAGGGCGCCCTTGGTCTTGAAGTCCATGCTGCCCTCAAGCGTGCAAAAGCGCAGCCTTGTGAGCGCGTTGATGATGAGCCGGGTGCGGTCGGCACCGGCCAGCGCGTCGCTCCATTGGCGGGGCTCGTTGCCGTACATCTGCGGCAGAAAGTCGCCCAGTGCTTGGCTTGTTAGCAAGGCCTGCACCTCGGCTGCCAGCGCAAGTGTGGTGGCGCCGCTCCACTGCGGCAAGACGCCCGCGTGCACGCACAACCAACCTTCGATGCGGCATGCCAGCGGCCGCGCGCGCAGCCATTCGAGCCACATCGCGCGCTGGGGTGAGGCCAGGATGTCGCCCAGTGTGTCGCTGCGGTGCGCGGGCCGCACGCCATAAGCGACGGCCAACAGGTGCAGGTCGTGGTTGCCGAGCAAGCAGGTGGCCGCGTTGCCCAGCGCATGCAGGCGCTCTAGCACCGCCAGCGACGAGGGCCCGCGGTTGACAAGATCGCCCAGCACCACGAGGTGGTCGCGCGAGGGCGAAAACGCGATCTTCTCCAGCAAGGCGCCCAGCGCCGCGTCGCAACCCTGCACGTCTCCCATCAGATAAACCATGCATCGATTCTGCTACGCTCGCCACCCCTTATCTTCCCGTCCGCGCTTGTGTTGCCGGCGGCGCGCATGGACGTCACGCTGCTCGTTTTTTTGATCGTTCTGAACGGCCTCTTCGCGATGTCCGAAATGGCGCTCACCGCCAGCCGCAAAGCGCGGCTGCAGGTGATGCTGGAGGCGGGTGAATCGGGTGCGCAGGCGGCGATGGACCTGCACGAGAACCCGACCAAGTTTCTCTCCACGGTGCAGATCGGCATCACGTCCATCGGCGTCTTGAACGGCATCGTGGGCGAGGCGGCGTTTGCCGATCCGCTGGCCAAGTGGCTCGTCGCCACCTTCGCAGTCGCCGAGCGCGCGGCTTCGATCAGCGCCACCGCGATGGTGGTCATGCTCATCACCGTGCTGACCATCATCTTCGGCGAGCTCGTGCCCAAGCGCCTGGGCCAGATGTACCCCGAAACCGTGGCGCGATTGGTGGCGCGGCCGATGAACGCCATCTCGCTGGCCGCGCGCCCGCTGGTGCTGCTGCTCACGGTGTGCACCAACGCCGTGCTGCGCCTGATGGGCATACGCGGTGGACCCTCGCGCTCGGTGACGGAAGAAGAGATTGCCGCCAGCCTTGAAGAAGGCCTGGACGCCGGTGTCATCGAAGAGCAAGAGCACCAGATGGTGCGCAATGTGTTCCGCCTGGACGACCGCCAGATCGGCTCGATGATGATTCCGCGCGCCGAAATTGAATGGCTCGACGTCGACGCCCCGCACGACAAGCTGCTGCTCGACATCGCCGCCGGCGGGCGCACGCGCTACCCGGTGTGCAGCGGCGGGCTGGACAACGTCATCGGCGTGCTCAACGTCGGTAGCTTGCTCGCACCCCTGGCCCGCGGCGAAAAGCTGCTGCTGCAAGAACACTTGAAGCCGCCCGTCTTCGTGCCCGAAACGCTGTCGGGTATGGAACTCCTTGAGCACTTTCGCCAAACGCGCGCCGAACTCGTGTTTGTAGTGGACGAGTACGGCGCGGTGCAAGGCGTCATCGCCGAGCGCGACGTGCTCGAAGCCATCACCGGTGAGCTTGGCAACCCGGCCGACGAAGACGCCTGGGCGGTCGAGCGGGTTCAGTAGTAATTGCCCCTGTAAAATCAGGCGAAACTGTTTTCGGAAACCCGGCTCAAAAGGTCAATAAGTAAAGTATCACTAAAT
>JANMMH010000822.1:0-3599 GCA_031373055.1 Rubrivivax sp.
CCGATGGCATTCTTGGCTTCCGGGCGGTTCATCGTCAGCGTGGCCACGCCGTCTCGCACCTCGCAGGTCAGCACGCTCATCTCAAGCTTCCTTCACGCCGAGCTTGGCCAGCAGGCCGTTGAGCTCTTCGAGCGAGCCAAACGCGATTGCAATCTCGCCTTGTTCACCGCGCTTGGTGCGGCGCTGGATGCGGATGTCGACATCGGCGGTGAGCGCATCGGCGAGCTGCTCTTCAAGCCGCAAGAGGTCGCGCGGCTTGTCCTTCTTCACGCGCAAGAGCGAGCCCTGGCGGCCTGGCGATGTTTGCTGCGCCACCAGTTTTTCGGTGTCGCGCACGCTGAGCTTGCGCGCCACAACCTGCTGCGCGGCCATCAGCTGTGCCGAAGCTGCTAACGGCAAGAGTGCGCGTGCATGGCCCATGTCGATGTCGCCTGCCAGCAGCATCTGCTGCACAGGCGCGGCCAGCAGCAGCAAGCGCAGCAGGTTGCTGGCGGCACTGCGTGAGCGACCCACCGCCTGCGCCGCTTGTTCGTGCGTGAGCTTGAACTCGGCCACCAGGCGCTGCAGGCCCTGGGCTTCTTCCAGCGGGTTCAGGTCTTCGCGCTGGATGTTTTCGATCAACGCCATCACGGCGGCGGCTTCGTCGGGAACGTCACGCACCAGCACGGGCACGCTGGTCAGCCCGGCCAGACGCGCGGCACGCACGCGGCGCTCGCCGGCGATGATCTCGTGGCCACCGCCCGCCAGCGGGCGCACCAGGATCGGCTGCATCACGCCTTGCGTGCGGATGCTTTCGGCCAGCTCGTAGAGCGAGCCTTCGTCCATGCGCGTGCGCGGCTGGTACTTGCCGGCATGCAGCGTGGCCAGCGGCAGCAGCAGGGGCTCGCCGGTGGGTGCTGCGGGGGCGTCGCTGACCTTGGGGCCGAGCAGCGCTTCAAGTCCGAGGCCTAGGCCTTTGGGTTTTTTGGTGACCATGGCGTGATTGTCTTATGCGCCGCGCCGGCGCTTCTCTGCCGCCGGGAAGATCACCTCGCGCTCAAGCCAGTGGCGCAGGCGCACGATGCGCGGGTCCAGCCGCCCCGGCGCGCTGGCCAGCTGCTCGACCACGGCGTCGGCACGCAGCATCAACACGCCGCCGTCGAAGCGCCGCCAGCGCCCGGCGTGGCGCGCGGCGAGCACCTCGTCGCTGTCGCTGCTGCCCAAGATGCGCCGCAGCGAGTCGCCGTCGATCCAGACATGGCGGCCGTCGTCATGCACGTTCACGGTCACACCCGCGTGGCGCTGATAGCGGCCCTGCTCCTTGCGCCAGATGAAGCTGCGCACAGCCATGATCAGCGCATCGAGCCACGCCACGCCCACCTGGGGCAACATGTAGGCGACAAAGGCCACGACGGCGGCAACGGCCAAGGCCAACGGCAGGAACCACGCCGTGGTGCTGAGCACATAGCCCGCGAACATCGTCAGCGCGGTGAGGGCAATGGCCAGCAAGGCCAGCGGCGTCAGCATCGTGCTCGCGCACGCGCACGCCACGCTTGACTTATGCTTGCGCCCCAGCCGCGCCATCCTGCGGCCACGTAACTTTTCGATGTTAGGCACCCGCCATGGCTTACACCGCCTTTGTTGATGGCCAAGAAGGCACCACCGGCCTGCGCATCCACGAATACCTGGCCAAGCGGCGCGAAATCGAAGTGCTGCGCATCGCGCCCGACCTGCGCAAAGACGCGGCCGAGCGCGCGCGCTTGCTCAACGCTGCCGATGTCGCCTTTCTGTGCCTGCCTGACGCCGCCGCGCGCGAGGCCGCCGCGATGGTGAGCAACCCACGTACTTGTTTGATCGACGCCAGCACGGCGCACCGCACGCTGCCCGACTGGGTCTTCGGCCTGCCCGAGCTGTGCCCCGAGCAGCGCGCGCGCTTGCGTGCCAGCAAGCGCATCGCCAACCCGGGCTGCCACGCCAGCGCCTTCATCCTCTTGCTGCGGCCGCTGGTCGACGCCGGCCTGGTGCCGGCGGGGCTGCCCGTGAGCGCCACCTCGATCACCGGCTACTCGGGCGGGGGCAAGAGGATGATCGAAGCCTATGAAGCCGCAGCAGCGTCCGAGTCCGAGCCTGCGCTCACTTCGCCACGGCCGTACGGGTTGAATTTGGCGCACAAGCATGTGCCCGAGATGATGGCGCACACGGGCCTGGCGGCCAAGCCGATCTTGATGCCCATCGTCAGCAACTTCTACAAAGGGCTGGCGGTGACGGTACCCTTGCACCTGTCGCAGCTGGCGCCGGGTTGCACCGCCGAGAGCATGCAGCGCGCCTTTGAGCAGCGCTACGGCGGCGAGCGTTTCATCCGCGTGATGCCACTGCGCGACGCCGCCACCTTGGAGTCGGGGGGCTACTTTGATGTGCAGGCGGCCAACGACACCAACCGCGTCGACATCTTCGTGTTCGCCAACGACAGCCAGGTGATGCTCATCGCGCGCCTGGACAACCTGGGCAAAGGCGCCAGTGGTGCGGCGGTGCAGGCGATGAATGTGCACCTGGGTGTGGACGAAGGCTTGGGCCTGGAGTAACGGCTCACAGCGCCGACGAAGGGTCCAGCGCGCGGTAGTGGTAGTCGTAGCCGGGTGCAAAACCCAGCGCTCGGTAGACAGCGATGGCCGGTGCGTTCTGGCTTTCAACCTGCAGGTAAGCCGTGCGTGCGCCTTGTTCGTACGCCTTGTGCAGCAGCTGCGCACACAGCAGCTTGGCCAGCCCCTGGCCACGCGCTTGCGGCACTGTGAAGACGTCATACAGCCCGACAAATTCACCTTCGCGCGCGAACTGTCCGCAGGCCAGCAGCTCACCGTCGCGCTGCAGCAGCCAGCCCTCGTAGGGCACGGGCGAGGCGCGCAGCCGTTGCGCATGTGCGGCGCACTGATCGGGTGTCGAGCCGCGCAGCGCGCCCACGGTGTCGGCGTAGGTTTGGGCGTCAATGCGGGTCATCATGAGCGCGGGTGCTAACGCGTGAGATGCACTGACGCCCGCCAGCTCGGCGACCATGACGTGGGTGGTGTCGAAGCACCGGTAACCCAGCGCCACCCACTCGGCGTCAAACGCGGCAGGCTGGCTGAAAGGCGTGATGCGTGCCACCACGGGCAGGCCAGCGTCGCGGTAGATCGCCTCGGCCCGGCGCAGCTTCTCGGCAAATGGCAAGCGCCCGGGTGCGACGGCGTTGATCGAACGCGCGCGCTTGGCCTTGCCGGGGCAAAAGCGCACGAGCCAGCCATCCAACCAGAGCTGCTGTGGCGGCGCGCTGGCGTTGAGGCTGGCGTCTTCAATGCTGGCCAGCAGCGCCTCGTTCACGAGCTGCTTTGGAGTCGCACCACCAGCTCGCGTGCAAACTCGACGAAAGCCACCGCGCCTTTCGACGATGGGTCGAACACGACGCCCGGCTGGCCGTAGCTGGGCGCCTCGGCAAGGCGCACGTTACGCGGGATCACGGTGTTGAAAACCTTGTCGCCAAAGTGCGCCTTGAGCTGCTCGCTGACCTGCTGTTGCAACGTGATGCGCGGGTCGAACATCACGCGCAGCAGGCCGATGACTTGCAGCTCGGGGTTGAGGTTGGCGTG
>JANMMH010000832.1:0-5379 GCA_031373055.1 Rubrivivax sp.
TGTGCGGCAGCTCGGGCACGAACCCGTTTGCGGCCATCGCGGCGGGCGTGGCGTGTCTGTGGGGCCCGGCGCATGGCGGGGCCAACGAGGCGGCGCTGAACATGCTCGAAGAGATCCAGCGCAACGGTGGCGTCGAGAAGATCGGCGAATTCATCAAGCAGGTCAAAGACAAAAATTCTGGCGTCAAGTTGATGGGTTTTGGCCACCGCGTCTACAAGAACTACGACCCGCGCGCCAAGCTCATGCGCGAGACCTGCCATGAGGTGCTGAACGCCCTGGGCCTGCACAACGACCCGCTGTTCAAGCTGGCCATGGCGCTGGAAAAGATTGCGCTCGAAGACGAATACTTTGTGGCACGCAAGCTCTACCCGAACGTTGACTTCTACAGCGGCATCGTGCAGCGCGCCATCGGCATCCCGGTGAGCCTGTTCACGGCCATCTTTGCCCTGGCGCGCACGGTGGGCTGGATCGCGCAGTTGAACGAGATGATCGGCGACCCCGAGTACAAGATCGGCCGCCCGCGCCAGCTGTTCGTGGGCGCGCAGCATCGTGATGTGATGCCGATAGCGCAGAGGTAGTCTTCTTGCTTCCCCTCTTGCAGGGGGAGGGAGCGAATCAAAGACGCACCGAGCGGTACGTCGCTTCCCGCTCCCGCCGAGTCAACACCAGCTGCCATAGCTGCCCCTGGCGCGAGCGGAAGAAGCCCGCGCAGCTGAGCAGGTAGTAGCGCCACATGCGATAAAAGCGCTCGTTGTAGTGGGCGCGCAAATCAGGCCAGGCGTCGTCAAAGCGCTGCCACCAGGCCATCAACGTGCGGTCGTAGTCGGCGCCGAAGTTGTGCCAGTCCTCGATCAAGAAGCGGCCTTCCAGCGCCTGCGCTAGCTCTTGCGCTGAGGGCAGCTTGCCGTTGGGGAAGACGTAGCGATCGATCCACGGGTCGGTGGCCGCGCTGGTCACGTGGTTGCCGATGCTGTGCAACAAGAACACGCCCTCGGGGTCGAGCAGGCGGCGCATGTGGTCGAAGTAGGTGGCGTAGTTCTTCTGCCCGACATGCTCGAACATGCCCACCGAGACGATGCGGTCGAACTGGCCTTGCACCTCGCGGTAGTCCTGCAAGTAGAGCGACACCGGTAGGCCGCGCACACGCTGCTGTGCCAGTACCAGTTGCTCTTTCGACACGGTGATGCCCACGACGCTGACGCCGTGTTTTTCCGCCGCCCAGCGCGCCAGCCCGCCCCAGCCGCAACCCACATCCAGCAAGCGCATGCCGGCTTGCAAATCGAGCTTGCGGCAGATCATCTCCAGCTTGTCGGCCTGCGCTTGCTCTATGTCCTGCGCGAATTCCCAGTAGCCGCAGGAGTAGATCAGACGCGAATCGAGCATGCGCTCGAAGAGGTCGTTGCCGGCGTCATAGTGACGCTGTCCGACCGTGAAGGCGCGGCTCTGCGATTGCAGGTTCAGCACACGGTGGCGCAGCACCTGGGCCGCCCAGCGCCAGCGTGTCAGGCCCGTGGCCAGTCGGTCCACGTCCACACGCATCAGCCGCGTGAAGAGTTCGTCCAGCGCCGCGCAGTCCCAGTCGCCGTCCATGTACGACTCACCCAGTCCCAGCGTGCCCTGGCGCATGGCGCGCTGGTACATGCGTGGGTCGTGCACCTGGAGGTCCCAGGGCTCGGGCCCGCCCACGCGCACCTGCGCCACGTCAAGCAAGTGCTGGATGGGCGCGGGCGGCGCGTGCGCATTGCGCGGCGCGTCGGGCAGCCCGAGCGTCGGCCGTGTTGGCGGCAGGGTGGGGGCGACACGGCGCCGCTGGTGGGGTTGCAGGTTCATCTTCGTGGCGTGTTGATAGAAGGCCACAGGCGACGGGCGAAGGATTCACCAAACAGCAGGCCCTTGTAAAGCCCCTGCAGTGCGATGCGATGATCCGCGTCAAAGCGCCGTACCCGGCGCGCGTCGCCGAGGTTCCTGCCGTGACACTGAGCAACATCCCCACCCCCGCCGCCTTGCTCGACGAGCAACGCCTCACCCGCAACATTGCGGCGATGCAAACGCGCATGAATGCCCTGGGCGTGCGCCTGCGCCCGCATGTGAAGACGGCCAAGTGCATTGAGGTGGCGCAGCGCCAGCGCGCAGCGGGTGCGCGCGGCATCACCGTCTCAACATTAAAAGAAGCCGAGCAGTTCTTCGCTGCGGGCTTTGACGACATCCTCTACGCCGTGTGCATTTCGCCGGGCAAGCTGGCGCAGGTGGAGGCCTTGCGCGTCAAAGGCTGCCGCCTCACGGTGGTGGTGGATTCCATCGATGGGGCACATGCCGTGGCCGACGCCAGCCGCAGCGCGGCGCTCGATGTGATGATCGAGATCGACAGCGACGGCCAGCGCGCCGGCGTCAAGCCCGACGACCCTGTGCTCATCAGCATCGGCCGCGTGCTGCATGAAGGTGGCGCGCGCTTGGTGGGCGTGATGACGCACGCCGGCGCGTCTTACGCCGAGAGCACGCCCGAAGGCTTGCAGCGCATCGCCGAGCAAGAACGCAGCCGGTGCGTGCGCGCCGCCATGCTGCTGCGTGCAGCGGGTCTACCTTGTTCAGAGGTCAGCGTGGGCTCCACGCCGACCGCGCTCTCCGCCACGACGCTCGAAGGCGTCACCGAAGTGCGCGCCGGTGTCTATGTCTTTCATGATCTGGTGATGTGCAATATCGGCGTGGCGCGCCACGACGACGTGGCACTCTCGGTGCTGGCCAGCGTCATCGGCCATCAGCTTGAAAAGGGCTGGGTGCTGGTCGACGCCGGCTGGATGGCCATGAGTCGCGACCGCGGCACACAGGCGCAAGCGGTGGACTATGGCTACGGCGCCGTGTGCGATGCTGACGGCGCGCTGCTGAGCGACTGGCGCATGGGCGGCGCCAACCAGGAGCACGGCATCATTTCGCGCCACGACGGCGTGGTTGACGCTGATCTGGCCAGCCGCTTCCCCATCGGTTCGCTGCTACGTGTGCTGCCCAACCACGCCTGCGCCACTGCCGCTCAGTTTGCGTGTTATGAGGTCATCACGGTCGACGGCAGCCAAGCGCGCTGGCCGCGCTTTAACGGCTGGTAGATGTGGAAGCTGGCGTTGGCGCAGAAGCGGGCGCAACAGCGGCAGCCAGCCCGCTGCTGAAGTGCGAGCTCATCAGCCGCCGCGTCGCTTTCGCGTCGCGCTGGTTGATGCATTGCATCAGTGCGCGGTGCTCGGCCAGCGAGTCGGCCAGACGGCCACGTGTCAGCAGCGAGTGATGGCGGTTGAGCTTCATCACCTTACGCAAGTCGGCCACGATCTGCGCGCGCCAGCGGTTGCCGGCGATGCTGAGCAAGCGCAGGTGGAAGAACTCGTTGGTGGCAAAGTAGGCGGCACGTTGGCGCACCTGTTTTTCCAGGCGCTCGTGCAGCGCGGTGAGTTCGGCGCGCTCTGCGTCGCTGGCCTTGCTGGCAACCTCGGCCGCGGCATCGCTTTCCAGCAGCGCGAGCAGGTGGTAGACCTGCGCCACGTCGTCCGCCGACATCTCGGTGACGTAGGCGCCGCGCCTGGGCTTCATCGTCACCAGGCCTTCCACGGCCAGCACCTTGAGCGCTTCACGCATGGGTGTGCGGCTGATGCCGAAGTCGGCGGCGAGCTTGAGCTCGTCGATCCAGTGGCCGGGCTCTAGCGCGCGCGCGAAAATTTGCTGACGCAGCCGCTCGGCCACTTGTTCGTACAGCGGGCGTGCCGACAAGGGCGCGGCCGGGGCCTCGGCGCGATAGGTGTCGGGTGGTGCAGGAACAGGGCGACGAGCCAAGGTGTCAGTTTCGCGTGGGTTTTGAATTCATAATTATGCCGGTGCAAAGCGGGCACGGCAGGAGCAACGCAATGAACGACGACGATGAATTCACCAAGAGCACGCTGGCGCAGTGGCAGACCGCAGCCGCAAAGTCTGCGCCGCAGGGCGACGTTCATGCGCTGACCTGGGTTACGCCCGAAGGCATCAGCGTCAAGCCGCTGTACACGGCGGCCGACATCGCTGGCTTGGCGCATGCCGACACGCTGCCCGGCTTCGAGCCCTTTGTGCGCGGCCCCCAGGCCACGATGTACGCCGTGCGCCCCTGGACCATCCGCCAGTACGCGGGCTTTTCCACCGCCGAAGACAGCAATGCGTTCTATCGCCAAGCGCTGGCCGCAGGCGGGCAGGGCGTGAGCGTCGCGTTCGACCTGGCCACGCATCGCGGCTACGACAGCGACCACCCGCGTGTGACGGGTGACGTCGGTAAAGCCGGCGTGGCCATCGACTCGGTAGAGGACATGAAGATCCTCTTCGACGGCATTCCGCTGGACCATGTGAGTGTCTCGATGACCATGAACGGCGCCGTGCTGCCGGTGCTGGCGGGCTACATCGTTGCGGCCGAGGAGCAGGGCGTGGCGGCGGCGGCGCTTAGCGGCACGATCCAGAACGACATCCTCAAAGAATTCATGGTGCGCAACACCTATATCTACCCGCCCGAGCCGTCGATGCGCATCGTGGCCGACATCATTGAATTCACGGCGCAGAAGATGCCGAAGTTCAACTCGATCTCGATCTCGGGCTACCACATGCAAGAGGCCGGCGCGAACCAGGCGCTGGAGCTGGCCTTCACGCTGGCCGACGGCCGCGAGTACGTGCAGACGGCGATTGCCAAAGGCCTGGACGTCGACGACTTCGCGCCGCGCCTGTCGTTCTTCTGGGCGATCGGCATGAACTTCTATCTGGAGATCGCCAAGATGCGCGCGGCGCGGCTCTTGTGGACACGCATCATGAAAGGCTTCGGCGCCAAGACCGCCAAGAGCCTGATGCTGCGCACGCATTGCCAGACCTCGGGCTGGAGCCTGACCGAGCAAGACCCCTACAACAACATCGTGCGCACCACGGTGGAAGCCATGGCCGCCGTGTTCGGTGGCACCCAAAGCCTGCACACCAATTCATTCGACGAAGCCATGGCGCTGCCGACCGAATTCAGTGCACGCATCGCACGCAATACGCAGTTGATCCTGCAGGAAGAGACCCACATCACCAGCGTGGTCGACCCCTGGGCCGGCAGCTACATGATGGAGACGCTGACGCAGCAAATGGCCGACGCCGCCTGGGCCATCATCGACGAGGTGGAGCAACAAGGCGGCATGACGCGCGCCGTGGGCTCGGGCTGGGCCAAGCTGAAGATCAAAGCGAGTGCGGCGCAGAAGCAGGCGCGCATCGACGCCGGGCGCGATGTCATCGTCGGTGTCAACAAGTACCGGCTGGAGTCGCATGACGAGGTGAACATCCGCGAAGTCGACAATGTGGTGGTGCGCGACGGGCAGGTCAGGCGGCTGGCCGGCATCAAGGCCAGTCGCG
>JANMMH010000019.1:0-1580 GCA_031373055.1 Rubrivivax sp.
CGGCGCCGCAGTTGCGATGCGGTGCAGGGCAGCCAGGCGCGTGTCGTCGTCACCGGCGAAGCGCTGCTGGCGCGCGAAGGCGGCCTCGTCGATCTGTGCGTCAAAGCCCAGCGCGTTCAAGCGCTTTTGCGCCAGGCGCAGGGGCGCGCGCTTAAGCAAAACGCCGGCGGGGGAGAACAGGGTCAGCGTCGTCATAGCGGGTCGGAATCGGGGACAGGCATGGCCGGCAGCTCGACGGCTTCACCGGTGGGAATGGGAGTCGACGCTTCGCGCTCGGCGCGTTTGGCCTCGCGCCGCTCGGCAAAGAAGCCTTGCAGCATGCCGGCGCATTCATCCGCCAGCACGCCACCTTCGACCACCGTGTGGTGGTTGAGCTTGGCTTCAGCGAAGAGGTTCACCACCGAGCCTGCCGCGCCGGTCTTCGCATCCATCGCGCCGAAGACGACACGCTTGAAGCGTGCATGCATCAGTGCCATCGCGCACATCGCGCAGGGCTCGAGCGTGACGAAGAGTTCGCAATCGGGCAGGCGGTAGTTCTCGAGCAGATTGGCGGCATGGCGCATGGCCACGATTTCAGCGTGCGCGGTCGGGTCGTGCGTGGTGATGGGGCGGTTGTAGCCGGTGGCCAGCACCTGCATGCCTTCACTTGTGCGGCGCACGATGACGGCGCCCACGGGCACTTCGCCCACCAGCCAGGCGTTTTGCGCCTGGTCGAGTGCCAAGCGCATGACGTACTCGTCTTGTGCGCTACTGATCCGCATGGCGTATTCGTCTTGGTGGTCGCTCATGGCGTGGGCGCCGAGGCGCGCGCGGCCATGCCGGCGTCGAGCGAGCGCTGAATCTGTGTGGCCACGGGTGTTGGCTTGCCCGTGTCGCCACTGGGCGACGGCGCAGCCAGCGGCGGCGCGCCCGTGATCGACAGGTTGCCCAGCTGCGAGCGCGTCATGCGCATCACCGTCACCACCACGATGGCCAGCACGGCCAGCGCCAACACCATGCGCAACATTGGATCAAGCCGGCGCGTAGCCTTCTTCAGCCAGCGCGGCCGCGAGCGTGGCGCGGTCGAGCGTGGTCTGCACGCGTACCTGGTGGCTGGGCAGGTCGATGTCGACCTGCGCGGCCGGGTCGGCTTGCTTGATGGTCTTGGTGACCACGCCGACGCAGTGGCCGCAGGTCATGTCGGGAATGGTGAGTTCAATCATGGTGCTGCCCTCATTGCAAAGTGGCCCAATTGTCAACGCGCAAGCAAGGCTGCCTGCGCGACTGGACAATCGCGACCACGATGCCTGCTACCACCCAAGCGCCACCGATCGAATTGACCATTGAAGGCATGACCTGCGCGTCGTGCTCGGCGCGTGTGGAGCGTGCCTTGCGCAAGGTGGCGGGTGTGGCGCTGGCCGAGGTCAACCTCGCCACCGAAGTGGCCACCATTCAAGCCACCGCACCTGGGCTGGACGTCGCCGTGCTGATGGCTGCGGTCGAGAAAGCCGGCTACCACGCACGCTTGCCCGAAGCACCTGCGCCAGCCGAGCCCGTGCCCAGCGAAGGCTGGCGCGTGGTGATTGCCGCCGTGCTCTCGG